>CAMBPS010000029.1 GCA_945869675.1 Prosthecobacter debontii
GGCTGACATGTCTTTTTTATAGCAGGGTCTTTCCTAATCAGCCAAGACAGAAATTAAGGCTGTGAAATTTTTAGTGCTCATTGCCTACACACTCGCCATGATGAGCTGTCCATGCGCCTAGCCATCCTGCATTACACACATAGCCCCGTCATCGGCGGGGTAGAGCGAGTGATCCGTGACCAGGCTGCGGCCCTCAGGAAAATGGGTCATCAAGTGGACTTACTGGATCATGGACTGTGGCAAATGGCGGATACGTCTCATTTTGATTCCTTCATCGTCCACAATGTCTTCACCATGCCCTTCAATCTGGAATGGACCCGTGAACTCACGGCTCTTGCGGCCGCTAAACCTGAACTGCGCTGGATCAATTGGGTTCATGATGTGGCCGCCGTGAATCCTCACTACGCTCATATCCATTGGCAAGAATCGGTTCCACGTGCGCTACATGTCGCCGTTTCTGAAGTCCGCCGGCAAGACTACTCTAAGGCCACTGGTTTACCAATGGAGAGCATCCACGTCATCCCGAATGGCCTGGATTTTGCCGCTGTTCTTGGGCTCACGCCTCGGATCGCCGAGTTGCGACTCTGGGAACATGACCTTGTTTTAGCGCATCCGACCCGTTTGATTCGGCGAAAAAATCTGGAACTCGGCATCCGCACCACAGCCAAGCTCAAACAATCTGGATGTGATGTCGTTTATGCGATCACTGGAGCTCCTGACCCCCATCAGACGGATGGAAAATTGTATCTCGAAGAGCTCAAGGAACTGGCTAAAGAACTCGGCATCACCGAGCAGCTACTTTGGCTCGGAGAGTCTGCCGCACTCTCGGACGAGGATGTCCGCAGCCTGTATGTCTTGGCTGACGCCTTATTCTTCCCCAGCACAGGTGAAGGCTTTGGCCTACCGTTAATCGAGTCGCTTGCGCATCGCTTACCTATTTTCTGTTCGGATCTTGCCGTTCACCGAGAGGTGCTTGGCAAGGCTGGACGTTATTTCGGAGTGGATGAAAAGCCGGACGTAATCTCGGCACAGATCATGCACTGGTTACAGACCGATACCGTGGTCCACCACCGACGCCACCTTTGGCGGGAGCACGACATGGTCAAAATTTGCCAAGAATACCTTGAGCCTCTGTTCCTTACAGCTACCGCTACCCCTTTAACATGACCGACCCAACCAGTCCCTCAGCCGAGATCCTCGCCATCCTTGAGGCCCGCCACAGCAATCCCTTTGGATTTCTGGGAAAACAGATCACAGAGGCTGGAATCATCGTCCGCACCTTTCAGCCAAAGGCACACGCTGTCACGATTCTCGCCCGAGATGGCTCTGATAGCTGGCCGATGCAGCGCGTGCATCACCATGGCTTCTTCGAGTGCCTGATTCCGACAGGAGTTTCCTTCGCCTCACTCTGCTACGACCTTGAGCTCTCTACCTTTAACGGTGAAAAGACCCGCATCAGCGATCCTTACACCTTTGGAACCGTTTTAGGGGATCAAGACATTTACTTTTTTCGTGAGGGCACTCACCAGCGGCTCTGGGACTGCTTGGGAGCGCGTCTGTGTAGCAAAGAAGGCATCTGCGGTGTTAGCTTTGCCGTCTGGGCACCCAATGCCCAACGGGTCTCGGTCGTGGGTGATTTTAATGATTGGGATGGCCGCAGACACCCGATGCGCCTGCGGATCGAAGGCGGACTCTGGGAGATCTTCCTACCCGGCATCGCGGAACTGACCCATTATAAATTTGAAGTTCTCGCTGCTGATGGTGCGCTGCAGCTCAAGAGTGATCCCATGGCCTTCTTTGGCCAGCACGGCACTCAGACCGCCAGCCTCGTTTTTGATCTGAAGCGCTACACTTGGGGAGATCAGGAGTGGATGCAAAAACGTCCCACGACCAACCTCTACCATACACCAATGAGTGTCTATGAGGTGCATCTTGGCTCCTGGAAACGCATCCCTGAGCAGGGAAACCGCAGCAAGTCCTATCGCGAACTGGCAGATGATCTGATCCCTTATGTGAAGAGCATGAACTTCACTCACATCGAACTGATGCCCGTCGCTGAGCATCCCTTTGATGGCTCTTGGGGTTACCAAGTGACGGGTTACTTTGCGCCTACCAGCCGATTTGGCAATCCAGACGAATTCCGCGAGTTCGTGGATCGCTGTCATCAGGCAGGCATCGGTGTGCTGCTCGATTGGGTGCCGGGCCACTTCCCGAAAGATGCTTTTGGTTTGGCTAAGTTCGATGGCACCGCCCTCTATGAGCACGCGGACCCTCGTCAGGGCGAGCACCAAGACTGGGGCACTCTCATCTTTAATTATGGCCGCCCTGAGGTGAAAAACTTCATCATCGCTAATGCGCTCTTCTGGCTGGATCAATACCACATCGACGGCCTGCGGGTGGATGCCGTAGCATCCATGCTCTACCTCGACTACTCCCGCAAGCCCTGGGCCTGGGTGCCTAACAAATACGGCGGTCGGGAGAACCTCGAAGCCATCGAACTCATGCGGGATCTTAACCGCATTTGCTATGACAAGCATCCCGGCACGACCATCATCGCCGAGGAAAGCACGGCCTGGCCTGGCGTCTCCAAACCGACCGACATCGGCGGACTCGGCTTTGGCTTCAAATGGAACATGGGCTGGATGAATGACAGCCTCACTTACATCGAAGAGGACCCCATTCACCGGAAGTATCATCATGGAGATGCCACCTTCTCCATGCTCTATGCCTATGATGAAAATTTCGTCCTCGTGCTCAGTCATGACGAGGTCGTGCACGGCAAAGGCAGCATGATCCAAAAGATGCCCGGAGACCGATGGCAGAAGTTTGCCAATCTGCGGATGTTTTACGCGTGGATGTGGGCACACCCAGGCAAGAAGCTGCTCTTCATGGGCTGTGAATTTGCCCAATGGCAGGAGTGGAGCCATGAGCGCAGCCTCGACTGGCATCTTTTCCTCGGTGAAGAACACGCGGCCATGCAAAAACTCATCCGCGACCTCAACTGGCTCTACCAAAAACGTCCCGCCATGCATGCGCTGGATCATGAATCCAGCGGCTTTCAGTGGCTGGATGCTTGTGACGGCGAGAACAGCATTTTTGCCTTCATGCGTATGGCCCCTGATGGAGATAAAGTCTACTGCATCATCAATGCCACCCCAGTGCCACGGAAAGGCTACCGTGTCGGCGTTGCAGAGCCTGGCAGCTACCGTGAGTTGATCAATACCGACGCCCCAGGTTACGCTGGCAGTGGTATGATCAATCCTCTACCAATGCCTGCCGGTCAGGTCGAGTGGCAGGGACATCCGTGGAGCATCCTCATCGAGTTACCGCCACTCGGTGCCGTTTGGCTCGGCAGATAGGCCACTATGTCTTTGGCACTCGACTCCCCACTTAACGCCATGCCGGAGCTATCCTCCCGCATGGTCAAGACGCTAGAGAAAGAAGGCCTCACCCAGGTGGCCGATGTCATCTCTTGGTTACCCTTTCGTCATGAAGACCGCACTCGGGATGAGAACATCTCCTTTCAGGTCAGTGACATTCCCGTCTGTCACCGCGTGCTGGTGACTAAGACCGGTAACAAATTTTTCGGGCGCCGAGGTTCAGGCATGTTTGAAGCCAGCGTCGAGCCTTCAGGCGGAGCCAGTATGGGCCAGCTCCTCACTCTGCGCTGGTGGGGCATGGCCTTCATGAGTCGCGTCATTGCCGAAGGCCAAAAACTCATCGTCTATGGCAAGATCAAGGAGTTCAAAAGCAAACTCTCCATGGATCATCCCGAGTATGAAATTCTGGATGATGATGAAACCGCTACCATCCACAGCGGTCGCATCACACCGGTCTATCGACTGAAGGCTGGCATCACCCAAAAAACCTTGCGCACAGCCGCTTGGCACATTGTTCAAGCACTAGGAGATGACTTCACCCAAGATGTCTTGCCCAAGCCCAGTGAGCAGGGTGAGTTCGCCGGCTGGAATCGGGCACGGGCGCTGAAAGCCGTGCATTTCGCTGAAACCCTCGAATCCTTGGAAAAAGCGCGCCGCTATCTCGCGCTTGAAGAGTTTTATGGCTATCAACTGCGCGTCGTGCAACGGCGGCGTGCCGTCTTGGAGTCTGGGGGACATGCTCATGTAGCGGGTCTTCTGGCCCGCGACTTTGAAGCCGCGCTTCCCTTTCAAATGACCGGTGCACAAAAGCGTTCCCTGATTGAAATTCAGCAGGACATGGCCAGCAAAGCGCCAATGAATCGTCTGCTGCATGGAGACGTTGGCAGTGGAAAAACCGTGGTCGCCTTTGCCGCTATGTTGGGTGCTGTTGAATCGGGCAAACAAGCCGCCCTCATGGCACCGACACAGATTTTAGCCGACCAGCATTACCAGACTGCCAGGAAATGGTTGGAGCCTCTAGGACTCCGTGTAGCGCTGCGGACAGGAGCAAGGAGTGAAGAATCGACAGCGCATGACACGGGCATTTGTGAAATCGTCATTGGCACACACGCGCTGCTTCATGACGCCCAGCTCGTGAAGAACCTCGGACTCGTCGTCATTGATGAACAGCATAAATTTGGTGTCGCTCAGCGGGCCAAATTGATCCAAAAGGGCAACACACCGGACGTGCTGGTCATGACCGCCACCCCGATTCCGCGAACCTTGACCCTCACCATCTATGGAGATCTGGATGTCTCCACCATCGACGAGCGCCCGAAAGAACGTGGCAAGATCATCACCAAAGTCCGCCCTGCCAGCAAACAAGCCGATGCGGCCAAATTCCTTTTGGAACAGCTTGAAGAAGGTCGCCAGGCCTACCTGGTCTATCCGCTCATCGAGGAGTCTGAAAAGCTGGATGTCACCGCCGCTAAAAAAGGCCATGAGCAATGGTGCAAACTGCTGCCGAATTTCAGTGTAGGCTTGCTTCATGGCAAGCTCGATGCGGAAGAAAAAGACCAAGTCATGCGCGACTTCCGCTCTGGCAAACATGAGGTGCTCGTCTCCACCACGGTCATCGAAGTCGGCGTGGACGTGCCGAACGCCAGCGTCATGTACATTCACCATGCCGAGCGTTACGGTCTAGCCCAGTTGCACCAGCTCCGTGGCCGCATCGGTCGAGGTGAACACACCTCTTATTGCGTGCTGTTTGTGGCTGATAAAGATGAAGAGGCCAAATCCCGCCTAGCCATTATGGAAGAGACCACCGACGGCTTCCGCATTTCGGAAGAAGATCTCAAACGTCGTGGCCCCGGCGATGTTCTAGGCAAAGCCCAAAGTGGCCAAGCTCCACTCAAATTTGCTGAACTCTTAGCCGACACACGCCTCGTCCGTCTAGCGCGTCAACTGGCAGAGAAGACGCTGGATGAAGACCCACTGCTTAAGGCCACACGCTTTGCTGACATCCGCGCATTCATTTTTCAAGAGGACGTTCCACAAGCGATGATGCAATAGGCTCCTCAAACCTTGAACGCTAAGTAGATGATTCTTTTGCATGTCTAGCAAAAGTGCGATGAGCCACGCCTGCGGCAGCAGTCCGACTGTCTACTTGCAGGATCCGAAAGATAGCCTTTGCGTGAGCTTTCACGGTGAAAAAGCTGCATCCCAGTATGATGCGGATCTCTTCATTGGTCTTTCCCTCAGCAATCCAATACAGCACTTCCGATTGCCTAGGCGTCAGAGACAGTTTATCCCTCAAAAGCGCAATTGAGGCTAAAGCAGATTGTGTTGTTGGCTGTTGATTTAAGGGCAATCGAGCACTTAAAGGCTTTGCGTGAAATTCGCCATTGCCCATTCGGGCAATAGCCTTCAGGCGGCCTACGGCAGCAGGTAAGGAGGTTTTCATAGGGTTGGGACCTCGTGTGAGGATGCCGCAACGACCTTCGATTAACCCCGTCTTCACCTATGATACGGCGAGATGAAAGGAACCCGGTGCGATTTTCAATCCTACAATTGTCCGAATTGAAGCGCTTGAAAGCTGCTGCCGTATCCAGGGAATACAAGGCTATTGATCCGGTCTATCTTGCGGTGATTGAAGCCGAAAATGCTACATTCTCCCAGGGCTTATGCATGAAGTGATAGAGTGAATGCGGCGAGGCCTGTTGATTGGAGGATTCACAAATGCAGAGAATGCATAAGATTTATTCACAGCCGCTCATCCTGCCAAACTTGTCAATTGTGTCGAATTGGCCTCCTCTATTTGCCATGCATACGGCCTGCATTTCTCCCGTTTCCCACAAAATTCAGGCTTTCCTAAATGCATTGAGCCTGTACTCTGCGCCCGTGATTTCTCAACGCATGTATCTCAGTCTTTGGTTCGGCATCCTCATGGGCAGCGCGGGCTGCTCTTCATCCCCTGATAAGCAGCCGCCTGCCACGGCTCTGGTCAATGCGCAGAAGGCCACGCAGGATGCAACATTGCAGGACAATTCACTGGTCAAACGGATGAATACCCCGTCCTCGATGCCTACGGTGCAGCCTGCGGGGGCTAAGGTAAGCTATTCCCAGGTCAACATCACCGAACCCGTGGTGGCAATGACCTTTGATGACGGTCCACACCCGACTCTGACGCCGAAGCTACTCGACATCCTCAAGGCTCGTCACATCAAGTGCACGTTTTTTGTCATCGGCAAAAATGCCCAGACCTACCCAAATATCATCCGCCGGATGATCGCAGAGGGGCATGAGGTGGCCAATCATACCTGGACGCATTGCAGCCTAACCAGCCGCTCTGATGCCCAGATCCGCACAGAACTGCAACAAAGTGAAGATGCCTTGGTAGCCACCGCCAATTACCACCCGCATCTGATCCGCCCACCTTATGGAGCGATCAATACGAGGGTGAAACAATTGATGTTTTCTGAGTTTGGCTACAGCACGATCATGTGGTCGGTCGATCCCCAGGACTGGCGCCGCCCGGGTGTATCTGTGGTGACGAGCCGCCTGGTCAGTGGTGCTCGCCCAGGAGCCATCATGCTAGCCCATGACATTCATCCACCGACCATTCAGGCGATGCCTGCGATGTTCGATCAACTGCTGGCCAAGGGCTACCAGTTCGTCACCGTCAGCCAGCTGCTGAACATGGAAAAAGCCAACATGCCCGTGGGTTTGGTGATCAGTCCGGCTGCGCCACTCAATGAGAAAGATCCGACACCGCTGCCACAGTGAACCTTTCAAAGGATGAAATGTGAAGGATAAAGGATGAATTCCCATCCGCAGAGCTTCATCCTTCAGATTTCATCCTTCATCCTTTGTCTCAATGATCGGTGATACTTACTTCCAAATCCGCTCCCAGCTCGATACCGAGCTTGGGAAGCTAGGGACCGTGCTGCGTGAGCTGAATGCAGGATCGGAGTCCGTGGCCATCGTGGACAATCTAATGGCCAGCCTGAAGGAGCCGTTTGTGTTTGTCGTCGTCGGTGAGGTCAATGTGGGGAAGTCCACCTTTCTCAATGCACTGTTTGGGCAGGATTTTTCCCGGACTGGCGTGATGCCGACCACGGGAAAGATCTTGTTTTTTAAGCATGGCCCAGAATACCAGATCAAACCGATCACGGGGACGCTGGATGAGGTGCAAGTGCCCGCGGAATTCCTGCGAGATTTCCACATTGTGGATACCCCCGGGACCAACAGCATCGAAAACGAGCACCAGGAAATCACCGAGCGCTTTGTGCCGATCTCTGATCTCGTCATCTTTGTCTTCAGCGCCATGAATCCTTGGGGTGCCAGCGCCTGGCAGTTTCTAGACAAAGTGCATAAACACTGGATGCGGAACGTCATCTTTGTCATCCAGCAGTGTGACCTACGCAGCGCTGAAGAGATGAGCGTGATCATCGACTACATGGGCCAACTGGCGCGTCAGCGTTATGGTCGTGATTTCCCGATCTTTCCGGTTTCTGCCAAAAAAGCCTACTTAGCGCGCAGCTCGGGACTGGATCGTGAGAAACTGATGCAGGAAAGCGGCTTTCATGGCCTAGAGAGCCACATTTCCACCCTCGTAGGTCAGAATGCCACGCGCCTGAATAAACTGGGCAGCAGTGTGCGCATCTCTCAACAACTGCTCAACCAGCTCAATGAACGGGTTATTGCCACCGCCGATCAAGCCCAGCGCGCCGCTGCCATGGTGCATGAGCTTCAAACCGAACGGGAAATGCAGGTGGACCGGACGCTCAAAAAGATTCTGCCAGCCCTAGATGCCACTGAGCGCGATTACCACGAGTCCTGTTTACGCGTGGCGAGTCTGGCTGAAAACACCCTGGCCACCCGCCGTGCCTTTGATCAAAAAGACAGTGAAGATGACATGCCAGAAACCGGCAATAAGGCCCAAAGCCTAGACCACCGCCTGTTTCAGGATCTGCAACAGCGCACTGGCGACCGCTGGCGTCAGGTCGGCATCATTTTAGAAGAAGACTACCTGCAATATGAGCGCTTCCTACACGCCCAAGGCCGCGGCAGCCTCTACCCGGCAGATGACAAGCTACCAACCAAGGGTGACCCAGAAATCCGCCGCCTTTTCAGCGCTCACATCGACAGCACCATCCGCCGTTTTGTGCTGAGCCTGAGACTGGATGAAACCATCGAGCCTGGACTGCTAGCCGCCCGCCGCCGCGCTCGCTGGGTTCCTTGGTTGGCCCTGCCCACGGTCCTTAGCACTGGGGTAGCGTGGTATTTCGAAGGGCCTGTCGGAGCAGGAATCGCTGCAGGTGCAGGATTGCTAATCGTCGGCGCCGTCTTTCTGATCACCCAAGCTGCATTAAACACAGCCCGCAGCTCCATAATCGATCGATTGGAAGCTTCTGCCAATCACCTTCGTCAGATGCTGAATGACCAGGTGCAGCTCGACATCTCTACCCTGTTTGCCCGCTTCCTCACTGTCCTTACTCCCGCTCAACAGCAGGCCACCGCCCAAGAAGAGCACATGCACGAACAAACTGAGCGCCTGCGTGGACTCTATGAAGACTTTACCAAGGTCGAGCAGCAAGTCCGCTCTGCCCTTTAACGAAACTCAATTCCCCGCCTTAGCCGAGAGCTATCATTGATAGCTGTCAAAGAGACGGGACATGAGCCGAAAAGCAGCTTGGATTGATGAAGTCACTTCAACTCTTTAGGAAGCTGATCTGCTAGCTTTTTGATGCTTTCGGCGTGGGAGCGGCTGGTGATGAGCAGGGCGTCTTTGGCAGAAACAATGATCAGGTCTTGTACACCCAGTAGGGCGATGTGCTGACCAGTCTGGGAGAAGACTAGGTTATTGGAGCTGTCTAGCTGAGACAAGGCGCAGTTATGCTGATTGCCATGTTCATCCATAGTCAGGTAACGGCCAACGCTGGTCCAGTTCCCCACATCATCCCAGTCAAAGGTGGCCTCAATGTTAAGCACGCGGGAGGCACGCTCCATGAGAGCGTAGTCGATGGAAAGCTTGGGCAGTTTGCCAAATTGCTTACTGACTGTGCCATTGAAATCATTGGAATTACGGAGTTCCGAAACGAAATCTGCCAAGGCTGGACAGTGACGGCTGAGCTCGCTAAAAATGGCGGGAATTGTCCAGATGAACATGCCGGCATTCCAGGTAAAGGTGCCCTGACTGAGAAAATGCTCGGCCAGATCAGGATTCGGTTTTTCACGGAAGCGCTCTACCTCATAAACCGGCTGATCCTCCACACCCGGAAGTGAGGAACGGCGCCCGCGCTCCACGTAACCATAACTCGGACAGGCCCAGGTTGGCTTGATGCCAATCGTCACCAGGCTACTGCCGACTTCGGCAGCCTTGGCTGCATTGGTGAGAACACGATGAAACTCTTTTTGATCTTTGATCAAATGATCGGCAGGCAGAACCATCATCGTCGCAGTCGGATCACGGGCGACGACCCAGCCCACTCCCAGAGCAATGGCGGGCGCTGTGTCCCGCTTTTCAGGCTCGGCGATGATGTTTTCTTTTGGCAATTGAGGCAACAGCTTTCGCACGGAGGCTTCTTGCTGTTTATTGGTGAGAATGAGGATGTTCTCCGTCGGCACAAGACCATCCAGACGATCCACGGTCATCTCTAGGAGTGTCTTATCCCCAAAAAGTTTCAGTAACTGCTTCGGCAGCGAGTCACGGCTGATCGGCCAGAAACGCTGACCACTGCCACCGGCAAGAATGAGGGCATAACGAGAAGGAGATCCAGAGGAATTCATCATTTTCATCATGAAGCATCGTTATGCCCAGAGCAAATTCCACTTTGGAGAATCTTCGAACGTGCTATGGTTCCCCGATTATGACTGAAAGCTCCGCTGAAAACCGATATGAAACTTACGCTAGCGTCATTGCCCCTGCGGCAGCTGGCTGCGCCATAGGCATCTTGTTTGGACGTGGCATGAGCCGCAGTTCCTCAAACATCATCGCGCTCACCCTGCTTGCCGCCAGCGCCGTGGTCGCTGCGCCTGTAATCACCGATTTGGTGCAACGCACCGCGAATCGCCCCAGCTCAGACCGTGGCAGCCGTCGTCGACTTGAAGGCATTCGCAACAATGCTCCGGAGTCAGAGCTGACAGAATTCTTCGTGGACTCCCCAAACGCCTTTCTGCCATAACCATGAAAGCCCTCGCTACGGCACTCTTCGGAGCTGGTTGTAGCACGGGTGAGATGGATGACCGGAAGTATGCCCATAAGAGCCCCTCACCCGTTCAGGGCAAGATGGGTGTGCGCATCAGTCGGGTAAAAAGATAGTCACCCTAGCCAACATGGCTAAACAGGTCGAAGTACGCTTTTGACGACTTCTCCTTTGTGCATCTTTTCAAAAGCTTCCTGCCATTCAGTGACCGGCCAAATACCGCCAATGATGGGCTTGACGTCAAATTGACCGCTGCTCATCAAGGCAATCACACGCTCCCAGACCGGCCAATTGTGACTGAAACTACCTTGCAGGGTGATGTTCTTCTGCACGAGTTGGTCTAGATTAAAGCCAAGTGGCTGGGGTCCCCAACCGACTTTACTGATCCAACCAGCCGGGCGGACGATATCCAAAGCAATCTTCAGTGTGATACTTGCGCCCGCAGCATCGATGACACCGTCACAGCCAAGTCCATCTCGCTCCATGGCCCAAGGCTTGGGATCTCCGATGATGACCTCGCAGCCATAGTGCAGTCGAGCAAGTTCTAGTCGATGCGCGTCCTGTGGCAAGCCCACGATGGCCACCTGAGCACCACATTGCTTCGCCATGGCTGCGCAAAGGATGCCGATGGTGCCAGGGCCGAGGACCACAATGCGATCTCCCGGCTCAATGCGGGCGTTTTTGACCACGGCATTGTAAGCCACACAGCAGGGCTCCGTCAGACAGGCCTGCTCAAAGGGCAGATGGTTTGGTATATGATGCAGAATGCGACTTGGCACACGGACATATTTAGTCATCGCACCATTCACCCCATAACCAAAACCTTTGCGGGTGCTATCGAGGTTGTAGAGGCCCCGACGCGTCATGGGATTGTCTTTGGAGATGATCGCCGCCGTTTCAGAGACCACTCGGTCGCCTTCCTTCCAGCCTTCGACTTCCTTGCCGACCTCAATGATATGCCCGCCAAATTCATGCCCCAGCACGACTGGATAATTGACCGGCCAGGAGTGATCAGAGGTCCACTGATGTAGATCAGATCCACAGACACCCACATTGGCGACTTCTAAGAGAACATCCTCAGCCCCGATCGTGGGCTTCTCGATTTCACGGATTTCAACAGAGCCTTTTTCAGGCGCATAATTAACGACGGCAGCAGATTTCATGGTATTCACTATCATACGCTGGCGCACGAGATGTCCACCACGACAAAGTCTAAGCGAAATGCGACAGCAGTTCTTAGATCAAGCTAAGCTCAAAACGCTGGCACATCCTGCGCGTGAATGGCATCGCAAATCATCTTTAGCGAAGCTTCCAGATTGCCATCGGCAGTTTTGAAAGCATCGGCGTCGATGGTGAGTGGCGCACCAAGAACCACCAGTGGTGCGCCGTATTGCGGGCATTGAATGGCCTGCTCCAAACTCAGTCCACCAACGGCTTGAACGGGAATTTTGACGGCGTTTACGACTTCCCGCAGCTGATCCAGCGGGCTAGGCATGCGCTTTCCAGCAGCGGCGATGCCACGGCGCTCGTCGTAGCCGATGTGATGGATGACGTAGTCGCAGCCGAGATCTTCGAGAAACTTGGCGCCATCGACCATGCTCTCGCAGATCATGTTATCTCCCATGACCTTGCAGCCAAAATCACGCCCAGCTTTCACCACACATTTGATCGTTTCAGCGTGAGCACGGGCCATGACGACGACGTGCGTGGCACCTGCTTTGGCCATCATTTCAGCCTCTAAATAGCCACCATCCATCGTTTTTAAATCAGCAACGATGGGCACATTAGGAAAAGCTTTGCGCAAGGCACGCACGCCATGCAGCCCTTCGGCCAAGATGAGCGGTGTGCCGGCCTCTAGCCAATCCACCCCAGCGCGCATGGCTAAAGCAGCCGTTTCGAGTGCTTCGTCGATGTTCGTGAGGTCGAGAGAAATTTGGACAATGGGTTTCATGCAATCCAGCACTAAGGCAGAAGAGATGATCCTCGTCTCGACAAAGATCATGCGATCTACGACTCGTGATAAGAACCCGATAGACTGCCCCACGGCCCTTCGTTACAGCGGTCCCCCCATGTTCCGTCTCGTTCCAGTTCTTTGCGCTCTTAGCTGCGTTGCCTCTTCCGCTGAAACACCTGTAGCGGCATTCCTTGATGCACACTGCGTCGAATGCCATGATCCAGATGTCAAAAAAGGTGGACTCGATCTTGCATCCCTGACCTTTGACCCTGCCAATAGCACTTGGATCAAAGTGTTTGAGCGGGTCCGCGATGGCGAGATGCCGCCGAAAAAGAAGTCGCAGCCAGAAAAGGCGGAGAAAGACCTCTTCCTCACTGCATTAAGAGAACCGCTGCTGAAGGCCGATGCGGCGGACATCGCCACCAACGGTCGCGTGCGCAGTCGCAGGCTCACACGCACCGAGTATGAGCACACAATGCATGATCTTCTCGGCATCGACATTCCACTCAAAACCCTGCTGCCAGAAGATCGGGCTTCTCATGGCTTTGAAACCGTTGCCGAGGGTCAGCAGCTTTCCCATCATCAACTCGCGCGCTACCTTGATGTAGCCGACCTCGCGCTAAGTCATGCGTTTGAGCGTGCGGTCAAAGGCGACGCAGCCTACGCGAAGCATTACACCCCCGAGATGCTCATCAAAAACCGAGGCGGGAACTATCGCGACCCCGAACTGCGCAACGGCGAAAGCATCACTTGGCCCATCGGGCTGCAATTCTTTGGGCGCACACCGACGTGGGTTCCGGCAGGTGGTTGGTATCGAATCACGCTACGCGGCGTGCGCGGCATCAATCCGACCGCAGATGGCGCAGTTTGGGGCACGCTGCGCTCCGGTCACTGCGAATCAAACGCGCCGCTGCTCTACATGATCGGACTCATCGAGGCCACGACGACACCGCGCGACATGACCTTTGAGGCCTGGATCCAAGAAAATCATCGACTGGAGCTGCGACCAAACGACGGCATGCACAAGCGCGCCCCTACCGGCGCGAAAGGCGGCAATGTGAACTTTGGTGGCCGCAACCTCGAAAAACAAGGATTCTCCGGCATCGCTCATCGCGGCATCGACATCGAGCGCCTCTATCCCATTGCTAACGACATCGGTGTGAGGAAGAAGCTTTTCGGCAACGATGGCTTAGAGGCTTTGAAAGCCGATAATCTCGACAAACTCGTCACCCGATTTGCCACGCGGGCTTTTCGCCGACCTGTCACTGAAGCTCAAAGTGCCCCGTATCGCGAGATCGCTGCTAAATCGCTCGCCGATGGCTCTTCACTGCCTGAATCGCTTCGCGCATCCTACCGCGCCATCTTGTGCTCACCGCGGTTTTTGACTTTCATTGAGGCTCCTGGGCCACTTGATGACCACGCGATCGCCTCGCGGCTTAGTTTCGCCCTCTGGTGCTCCATGCCCGATCAGGAACTGGTCGAACTCGCGAATGAAAACAAACTCCACGTGCCCCAAGCACTCACACAGCAGGTCGAGCGTTTGCTTGCCCACGAAAAAGCGAAGCGCTTCATCAGCAGCTTCACCGACCAATGGCTAAAGTTGAGTCAGATCGACTTCACCACACCCGACACACGTCAGTTTCGCGATTTTGACCCCATCGTGCAGGAATCGATGCTGCAAGAAACACGCGCCTATTTTGCTGAGATGCTGAGCCGTGACTTAAGCATCACTCACCTCATCGACTCCGACTTCGCCTTCTTGAACGGACGTCTCGCAAGGCACTATGCCGGAGACAATCAGACAATGAGACCATCCGACAAGGAGAAGAAGCGCCAGAGCGAGACTCTCCCTGTCTCATGGTCTGAAAGTCTCATTGTCTCGGCTCCAAAACCCGGTGATGGCCTTCAAAAAGTGACGCTGGCTTCGCAGTCAAAGCGCGGAGGCCTCATCACTCAGGGAGCGATCCTCAAAGTCACTGCCGATGGAACCAGCACTTCCCCTGTTGTGCGCGGCGTCTTCGTTAATGAGCGCATTCTTGGCAACCACATCCCGCCACCACCACCAGGCATCCCTGCCATCGAACCCGATATTCGCGGAGCCACCAGCATTCGCGACCAGCTCGAAAAACATCGCAACAACGAATCCTGCGCCAGCTGTCACCAAACCATCGATCCACCCGGTTTCGCTCTCGAAAACTACGACCCCGTCGGCCTCTGGCGCAGCGCCTACGGACAAAACAGCAAAGGAGCCAAAATCAACCCAACCGGCACCACCCCCGAAGGTGATGCCTTCTCCGACCTCAGCACCTGGAAGAAGCTCTATACCAAGCAACCCACTCAACTCGCGCGCGCCTTCGCTCAGCATTTCCTCACCTACGCCACCGGCGCCCCGCCACGATTCAGTGATGAAACGGCGCTTGATGAGATCTCCCGAAAGACCACAAACGTCCGTTCAATCATTCGCGAGGTGGTTTTGAATGATGTTTTCCAAACTAAGTAACGTTTCCCTATCAATGAGTTCCTTCACTTTCCAAAAGCATCTCTCCCGCCGTGCCATGCTGCGCGGGGCGGGTATCACGCTGGGTCTTCCTTTGCTGGAGGCGATGACGCCAGCATTGGCGGCCGTAAAGGAGACCAAGCAGGCGAAGCGATTCGTTGGCGTGAGTCTGGCGCTGGGGCTGCATAATCCGAATCTGGTCCCGGAGGGCAGTGGACGGAGTTACAAGCCTTCGCGTTACCTCACGGGCATTCAGGATTTGCGGGAGGATTTCACGGTGGTGTCGGGCTCGTCTCACCCAGGTGTAACAGGTGGACATACGGCGGAGGGCAGTATCTTTTCAGCCTGTCCCAATGCACGCGGCTCGACGACGAGGAACACGATCTCGCTGGATCAGCTCATGGCGAAACATCTGGGACATGAGACGCGGTTCCCATCGCTGGTTCTAAACACGAACTCGCAGACGAGCCCAAGCTACACAGAGAACGGCTCCATGATTCCAGCGGAAAATAGCGCGATGAAGCTCTTCACGCGTTTGTTTGTGAATGACACGGCAGCGGAACAGGAAAGGCAGGCAGAATTGATCCGCAGCGGCCGCAGTGTGATGGATGTGGTCGGTGCAGAGGCGAAATCACTGCAACGTGAGCTGGGAGCGGGTGATCGCGACAAACTGGATGCGTGGTTCACCAGCGTGCGTGAGCTGGAACAGCGACTGGCCGCCAATGAATCCTGGACACACAAACCCAAGCCAAAAGTCAAGCTGACGCCGCCGCGCCAAATTCCACGTGACAACGAAGTGGCCGTGGAGCGCATCTACCTCGACATCATGCACATGGCGCTGACCACGGATAGCACACGCTTCATCACACTGCACGTTACGGGCAATAACGTGCAGGGCATTGAAGGTGTCGATGAAGCTTACCACAACCTTAGCCACCACGGCATGGATGAGAAAAAACTAGCGCAGCTTGCCCTCGTCGAACAAGGCGTCATCAACGAATGGGCTGGGTTCCTGCGTAAACTCAAAACCGATGCACTGCTCGACGAGACGATGGTCTTACTCACATCGAACCTCGGCAACGCCTCCGCGCATGATAACAAGAACATGCCCGTCCTCTTTGCGGGTGGTGGCTTCAAGCACGGTCAGCACCTAGCCTTTGACCAAAAGGACAATTATCCACTGCCAAACCTCTACCTGGGCGCCCTGCAACGTCTCGGCTTGGAGGAAGCGAGCTTTGCAACGACTGAAACAACCATGCGTGGATTGGAAACAGCTTAAACGATGATACGGGCTCTATGCATCTTGGTGTTCTCAGCCCTGCAGCTCTCCGCTGCTGATGCGGGGACCCTTCAAAAAATCGGAGCAAAAGTCACCGGAACAGCAGGAGCCATCACGCAAGTGAACGTGAAGTGCGATGCCTTTACAGAGGCTGATTTTCGTTTACTCGGCAGCTTCACGATGATCAAGGATCTGACAATCAGCGGGAAAACGATTACTGATGAGACGCTAGCATTGCTGACTGGATTAACGGAACTCGAACGGCTCAGTAGTGATGGCATTCAGCTTACGGATGATGGCTTCAAAAGATTCGCGGCGTTTCAAAAACTGAAATCGCTATCGTTCTTTCATCCAGCGTTTCGATCGGAGAAATTCACAGGCCGTGGTCTGGCGCATTTGAAAGCGTTGCCTAAACTGGAGAAACTCACGTTTGCGGGCTCAACGGCTGGAGACGTAGCGATGGAGGCCATTGGCCAACTCACGCAGCTTAAAGAATTTCGCACTTGGCACACGGCCCAGACGCAAGCTGGTAACACGCATCTTCTGAAGTTGCCGCTAACGGCTTTGCGTATCGGTCAGCGCTTGCCGGAATGGGGGAAAGATGCACCTGCTAGCTTTGATGAATCAACCCTGGCCACAATCGCTCAGATCAAGACGCTCGAATCCCTCGAACTCACCGAAACCCGACTCACGGCCAAGATCGTTTCGCATCTAAAGTCGCTACCAAATCTCACCAAGCTCCGCATTGAAACCGTGGACATCTCCGAAGCTGATATTGAGGCCATCCAAGCCGCTCTGCCAAACTGCCAAGTGGACTTCAAGCCGATGAGTGATGCAGAGAAGGAAGCACTGCTGGTGAAGAAACTAAAACTCTAGTTGTCAGACCACAGTTGCTTGTATCGTTTCATCTAACCAACGAACATGAACATTGTCTCCAAACGCCACATCGACCGCCGAGCTTTTTTGCGGGGAGCGGGGACCGTCCTCTCGCTGCCCTTTTTAGAGGCCATGGTGCCGGCCTTTCCCACACGTGCTCAAGCCGCTGTTGCGCAGCCGCCCCAACGTTTTTTGGCCATGTGTGCGACGCTTGGCTTTCACACTCCGTTTTTGTTTCCGAAGGAAACAGGGGCAAATTACACGCTGACTCCTTACCTGGAACCGTTGAAAGCATTGAAGGATGATTTTTCCGTCATCTCCGGCTTGCAGCATGAGGAGCAGAATGGGGCCAATGGTCACACGTCCGAAATGACCTGGCTAACATCCGCCAAGCATCCTGGGCTCGCTGGATTCAAGAACACGATCAGCATTGACCAACTCATCGCGGAGCAAATTGGCTCACAAACACGCTTCCCCAGCCTTATCCTCGGCACCGGTAGCGAGTCCATGTCCTGGTCGGCGAGTGGTGTGCCACTACCCGCTGAACCTTCTCCTTCAAACGCTTTTCAACAGCTTTTTATCGATGGCACAAAGCAAGAAGTTGATGCCCAAGTGCGCGGACTGACTCGTGGTCGTAGCATTCTCGATACCGTCATGGGACAGGCTAAAAAACTACGCAGTGAGCTAGGCAAGCGCGATCAGGAAAAGCTGGATGAGTATTTCAGTGCCGTTCGTGATCTGGAAGGTCGGTTGGTGCAAAACGAGGCGTGGGTGCAGAGACCGAAACCCAAGGTGAATGCCAAACCGCCCACGGACATTCAGACTCGCACCGACGCGATCGGTAAAATGAATCTCATGCAGGATCTCATCCTTCTTGCACTACAAACGGATAGCACTCGCACGATCACCCTGCGCCTCAATGGCATGAATGCCGTGCCTGAGATTGCAGGAGTCAAAAACGACTGGCACAATCTTTCTCACCATGGTCAGGACGAAGCCAAGATCGAAGAACTGAAGGTCATTGAAACAGCCGAATTTACTGCATTTGCAGGTTTTTTGACCAAACTAAAGGCAGCTTCATTGCTGGATAGCACTTCCGTCATCTTTGGCTCCAATCTCGGCAATGCCAGCGCCCATCAAACGGCCAATCTTCCGCTTATCCTGGCTGGAGGCGGCTTTAAGCATGGACGCCACATAGCCATTGATAAAGACAAGCATGTCTTTTCCAATCTCTTTGTCTCGCTAGCTCAGCGCATGGGCGTGCAGACTGAAAAGTTTGGCTTCAGCACAGGTGTTTTAGACATCAATCAGGCATGACCATGAAGTGCCGACTCCTCGCGGCATGGCCGTTTTTTGCCCTTAGCTTGCAGGGGGCGCTGCCTTCCATTCAGCCATTTCTGGATCAACACTGCATGGACTGCCATGACAGAGATGTAAAGAAAGGCGATCTGGATTTATCCTCACTTTCCACCGATAGCGACGATCCTGCAGCCCTGAAAAAGTGGGTGCGCGTATTTGATCGAGTCGCCGCAGGTGAAATGCCACCCCCAAAGAAAAAGCAACCCGCTCAGGAAGCCGTTCAGGATTTTATGGCAGCATTGGGCAGTGATTTAGTCCATCAATCCAAGGCACAAAAAGGCACCGTGCTACGACGCCTAAATCGACGAGAATATCAAAACACCATCAATGATCTTCTGGGTGTGAACGTTAACGTGCTCGACTCATTACCAGAGGACGCACGTGCCAAGGGTTTTGATACCATAGGCGAGGCGCTTTCCATCTCGGGCATTCAAATGCAGCGATACATGGAAGCCGCTGAATTAGCGATCAATGCAGCCCTTTATCAGGAGGCACGCCCTGAGTTGATCAAACAAAGCGCCACCCTCGATTCAGAACGTAATCGCAAGGACACCATCGGCAAACAATGGTTAAGACGCGAGGACGGCAGCATCGTTGTGTTCAACGAAGGCGGTTTCCCCAGCACGGTGATTCCGAATCTGAGATCAAAAGAAGCCGGCACCTACAAGCTACGTGTGACCGGCTATGGCTATCAGATTGAGGAGCCAGTCGTGTTTGCCCTCATCACCGGCAGCTTCAATTTCCGCAATGCGGACAATGTCACCCATAGCTTTCATGAACTGCCTATAGGCAAGCCCGGCACGGTTGAAGTCACACTGAGTCTTGATGCCAATAAAGGCATCTGGATCAGCCCGCAGGGTCTCAATGGCCCCGATGGCCACTCCCCGGTCAAAGACGGGCCTGATAAGTATCCAGGCGAAGGCATGGCCATTCAGGAAGTGACGCTCGAAGGCCCCATTGTTAACGATTGGCCACCGCGCGGCCAGAAATTGCTGCTAGGTCAAGCGAAGCTGCATGAGCTAACGCCCGACAAACCATGGATGAAGAATAAAAACGGATACAAGCCAGTCTTCACCGCCGAAACTTCTGATCCCGTGATTGAATCGCGTCAGTTACTGCCTGTCTTTATCACCGCTACCTTCCGGCGGCCTGCCACAGTGATGGATGCGGAACCCTACTTGAAGCTCTTTGACGAAGAGTATGCCGTCAGCAAGGATTTCCTGAACGCCATGCGCACAGCCGCTGTTGCGGTGCTTTGCTCACCCGAGTTTCTATTTCTTAAAGAACCGTCCGGAAAACTAAATGACCTTCAGCTAGCCTCACGACTCAGTTACTTCCTTACCCGCAGTAGCCCAGATGAAAAACTTCTCACAGTAAAACTCACGCAGCCCGAGACGCTTCGGACGCAAACCGAGCGCTTACTTCAATCACAAACTTTAGAACGCTTTGTGATCGATTTCACCAACGGTTGGCTGAACCTGCGCGAGATCGACTTCACCACACCAGACAAGCAACTTTACCCCGAATACGACGAGTGGTTGCTAGATTCAATGCCGCGTGAAACGCGCAGCTTCATCTCGGAACTCATCCACAAGAATCTCAGCGTCACCAATATCATCCAAAGTGATTTTGCCATGCTTAACAAGCGCCTTGCAGAGCATTACGGCATCTCAGGAGTGAGCGGCGTTGAGATTCAAAAAGTCATGCTTCCTCCAAATAGCCATCGTGGTGGAGTGCTCACTCAAGCCAGCATTTTAAAAGTGAGTGCTAATGGCACCAATACTTCTCCCGTTGTCCGTGGAGTCTTCGTGATGGACCGGATCCTCGGCGTGGAACCGCCTCCACCACCGCCGGGGATTCCTGGGGTCGAGCCTGATATTCGTGGAGCCACCACTCTTCGTGAGTTACTCGATAAACACCGCAGTAGTGAGACCTGCAATAGCTGTCACCGCATGATCGATCCGCCAGGTTTCGCGATGGAAAGCTACGACGTCATCGGCGGCTGGCGCGAGCGTTTCCGCAGCATTGGGGAGGGCGACTTTGTCAAAGCTACCGTGCAAGGACGCAAAGTGCGCTATCGCCTTGGCCAGCCAGTCGATGCCGCTGGTCAATTGCATCACGGGAAAACCTTTCAGAACATGGCTGACTTTCAAAAACTCCTGCTTGCTGATCAGGATCGAATCGCTCGCAGCCTGATTGAAAAACTCCTGACCTTCGCTTCAGGCCGTCCCATGGGATTCTCTGACCGCTCAGAGATAGACACACTCACCGCTCAATCCAAAACCAAAGGTTATGGTCTGCGTGATCTGATTCATGCCGTGGTCCAGAGTGAAATCTTCAAAAGTAAATGATCAAGTTTACACACCCCTGATTCTACCCTGAGCAGGTTTTGGACTTGTAACACCACCAAGTTGATTGCGAAACTCATACACGTCACTTCGATATAGCGTCTCTTCCTGCCACAGTGGTGCACCGCCTTCGAGGTAGCCTGTGGCGATAACCAAAAGACAAGCTGCATTCGTTTTAACGCCTAATGGAACAGCCTGCGACTTCGTGGCATTGATCGCACGGATGGATTCATCGGCTCCAGAAATCGTGAGCTTACAACGAGTAGTCCAGAACGCATACAGCGATCCTTTGGCATCGGTTTTCGACATGCTTAGGCAATGCCGCGCTGCGATATGACGGCGCTCATAAATAACCGGTTGCCCATCCGCAAGGCGGACGCGCTCAATGTAAAACAGCGGCTCGTTAGCATTCAATTTGAGCGCATTGACGATCTCGACTGAGACATCCGCGATGGTGATCTTTTGAAAGTCGATGACTCGCGTGCTAGGCTCCTTACCAGCAGAACGCACTTTATCGGTAAAACTCACGAGACGTTGTAAATCATAGTCGAGCACGTTTTCACGGACAAATGTGCCTGCCCCCTGACGAAACTCTAGCAGGCCCAAAGAAACAAGGCTGCTGAGCGCTTTATTGGCAGTGGGGCGACTCGTCTCAAAACGATCAGCGATCTCACGTTCGGTAAGAAATTGCGCACCAGGCACGAACTGGCGACCACGAAGGAGTTTCCGCAGTTTGGTAATGAGCTCCTGATGAAATGAGGCTGATTGACGCACGAAGTTGAACTTGCAGCGAAGTCTCACTTTGACAAGTGGCTAAGCCAATTCCTAAATTGGCTTAGCCAATTTAAAGCTATGACATACTCTTACTTAGACCTCGCCAAAATGATCGACCATTCATTACTGCACCCGACGATGACCGACAATGACCTTCGTGAAGGCTGTGCACTGGCGGCTAAATACGATGTGGCATCCGTCTGCATCAAACCCTATGCGGTGAAACAGGCTGTCGAATGGCTGAGTGGAACCAGTGTGAAAGTAGGAGCTGTCATCGGCTTCCCGCACGGCAATAGCACCACCGAATCAAAGCGCTATGAGACTGAACTAGCCTGCAAGGATGGCGCGGTCGAGATCGACATGGTCGTCAATCTCGGCAAGGCCCTGAGTGCTGACTGGGACTATGTCAAGGCAGACGTGAAAGCTGTCTGTGATGAAGCCCACAAGCACGGAGCCAAGGTGAAGGTCATCTTTGAAAACGACTACCTCACGAATGGTGGCGCAGGCTTGAGCAGTGACGATTTCAAAATCAAGCTCTGCCAACTTTGCGAGCAGGCTGGAGCCGATTGGGTAAAGACGAGCACTGGCTATGGCTTCGTGAAGCAAACCGACGGCAGCTACAACTACAAGGGAGCGACTGAGCACGATTTGTCATTGATGCGCGCTAATGTTTCATCCAAGGTCCAGGTCAAAGCCGCCGGAGGTGTGCGCGATCTAGACGGCCTGATCAAAGTCCGAGACCTCGGGGGCTCACGCTGCGGCGCCACTGCGACTGCCACCATGATGGACGACTACCGTCAACGCGAAGCCGCTGGCACACTCGACGCCGAAGGCGGGAAGATTGGGGCGGGTGGTTATTAAAAATTCAGATAAAGGGCTATCGATATTTGCTCCAAGCGCCCATTTGCTGAACTCGGGCGAACTGTTCAAGGCCTCGAAGTTGCTTTTCATAATCGGATACTGAGCGGCCATCTGGCAGTGTCGTTCCACTGGTGTGAATACGCGCAAGGCCAGCACGGATGAGTTTGGCCGATAGATCCTCACCGTCAGTAAAAATGATAAATGCGTAGTATCGGCCACTGTTATAGACACCCTGCCATTTGGTGTAGATGGTGAAGCGCTGGGTAGAAAGTAGGCTCAACGCAAAGGTCTTTGCTTGCTGACCGATAGAGACGGTTTCGGCTTCACTCAAGCCACCAAAATACTGACCTTGCGCAGCGATTCGATCCCCATTGAATGAATGCCGCCTTTTTTCAGGACAGTCGGCAAAGTAAAGCCGGAATTCATGGGTCTGTCCGTTGTGATCCAAGTGAAAACTATCACCATCATTATCTGGATGATCATGAATTCTAGCCCCAAGAATGACCTCAAAGACTTTGCTAGCCTTCTTAGGGCTTGCTTCAGGGCCATCCTGAATGTCACGCCAAACCTGCAACCCCAGTGCGATGAAAGTCAGCAGAACCCAGAGCCAAGACTTACCAGAACGACGACTCATGCACTAGCTTTTTCAAGAGCCGCATAGTCAATGGTGCGCAACCGTGCTTGCTTGGCACCCATTCGTGGCACACAAGCCAATAAGGCCTGAGTGTAAGCATGCTGAGGATTGCTCAAAACTTCTTCCGTAGGGCCAGTCTCAACGATCTCCCCCCGATACATCACCGCCACCCGATCTGCGACATCATGGATGATTCCAAAGTTATGCGTGATAAGGATCATGGTCATGTTGAGCTCGCGGCGCAGAGACGCCAATAGTTCCATGATTTGTTTTTGGATGGTCACATCCAGAGCGGTGGTCGGCTCATCGGCAATGAGCAGCTTGGGCTGACAACACAAAGCCATGGCAATCATGACACGCTGCTGCATGCCTCCGCTTAGCTCGTGAGGATAGGCGCGCAGACGTTTTTCAGGCTCGGTAATGCCAACTTTATTTAGCCAAGAGAGAATCTCTATATCCCGATTTTGTATATCGGGACGATGCAAAGCAAGTGCTTCTCCAATCTGGGAGCGGACGGTAAGAACAGGATTCAGGGAAGTCGTCGGCTCTTGGAAAACATAAGCAATTTCTTTTCCTCTGACTTGGCGAAGCTCCTTTTCATTCATCTGTAAAACATGATGTCCGGCAATGCTAAGCTCGGCCGCCGTGATGCTGGCTGGCGGCTCTGGAAGCAGGCGTGCCAGGGAGAGCGCCATTGCACTTTTACCACTACCGCTTTCACCCACGATAGCCAAGGACTCACCCTGTTGTAGATCCAGACTGATACCTTTGACGGCCTGCGCTGGCGGTCCGTCATGGCGGCGGAACTCGATCTTTAAATCACGGATGCGCAGGAGAGGAGACGTGTCAGGCATGGTTTAGCGAGTCGTTGGGTGCGTAAATCATGTGCCCAACAAGCCATAAAGACAAGGCACAAAGCATGGATGGCACGCCAGCCCATAGGGCAGACATGGGATTTGAAAAAACCATTTCACTATCCACTTGAGTCATGAAGGGCATATTGATTCCCAAACTGACAGCCAATAGAGAAGCAATGACCACACTCCAAGAGACGCCTTTGAGAAGCCAGGATAGCCCGCAACGGATTGTGATTGGGCTCATCAAAGCAGGGCTGCCAGTACAAAAAGTTCCCAGTGCAGCCACGCAACTCACCATCAGAACTGGCATAGCTGCTGTCTGATAGGTTGATGTCCTCAGAGCTTGCGCAAGCTTGGCCATGGCTCCGGGAAGGCCTAGGATATCCTCGATACTCAAAAGGAAGATCATTGCCAGCAGGCCAATTCCCCAATCTGGATTGGGGAATTGAACTGACTGTTTTTCAACCACCCTCACGCGCTTGGCAGTTCGGAGAGGGGCTCTATTATGAGTCTTTAACATCAACTCCTCCAAAGAGCCTCCAAGGACTCTATCTGGCGAGGCAAGATGCGGAGTCGCTAGGCTTTTTCCCACCTCTTCAGGACTAGGCTGTTCTGTGCCCAAAAGAGGCACTGAGTTGGTGAAAATGACCATCCACTGACCGACGAGAGGGATACACAAAAGAAGAATCGTTGGCACCCATGTCCATAGGTTCTGCGAGAGATGCTCAATGAATGAAAGAGATTTTGAATCTGCTGATACCGGCATCAGAGACCAAATAGGGAATCCCCAGCGCCCGACCCATAGGCCGATAAAAGCCCATGCAAGTGCATAAACGGGAAACAGTGCCAATGCACGCCCCAACCAAAAGCCTGCTTTCTGAAACTGCCCACCAACAGACGTCAAAAGAAACCAGATCCCACCGGCTAGGCTTCGTGATACAAGCACCGCGACCATTAAAAGACCGAATGTAGACACGATACTAGGCACACCATTTTGGATCACCTGACTCCATACATTAAGCCACAAATGAAGGTCCCCGTTCAGCAACCAAAGTGCAATAAAATCCCCAACGAGCAAGAGACTCAAGGCTGCCCAAAATCGAGAGCTGTCGAATGGAGAACGCTTCATCCTATCACTTTGGTGGAATCATCTGAAGGTTAACGTGAGGGCTATCTTTTGACTGGGCCACCGACATCAGTCGCCTGAGCGTTACTCCACGCTCGATTTCATTTGGGCGCAACCCTAGAAAACGATCGGGAAGAATAGCTATGTCAGCAACATCGGTAAAAAGCGGCAAAGCGGGCCGTAGCTCGACCAAGCGCGCCTCAACAGCTGAGGCTCGACGGAGAATATGCGAGGAGTCAAACTCAGAAACCAAAGCATCCAACAATAAATCAAGCTGCGGATCTGCGATGCGGCTGATATTCATTCCAAGACTTACCTGCGAAGAGTGCCAGTGTGGCAATATATCCCACCCAGGTGAAAATTCACTACCTAAAAAGGCTAGATCAAAACGACCTGCCTGTAGGTCGCTACGATAACGATTGCCGGGCACTGCATCGACTTGGAGAACCAGCCCTGCCTTACGCCAGCAAAGCGCCAACGCTTGAGCAAGACGCAACCGCTCATCATTGCCTTCAGGCACTAGGATGCGCAGATGCATCGGCTGACCTGCTTTCTTTAAATTGCCAGAAACATCCTTCAACCATCCAGCTTTAGCAAAGAGCTGCGCGGCTGCCTTTGGATCATAAATGAATGCAGTAGGCTCAGCTGAAAACCAGCGACCTGGCGGAAAGAAGCCACCATGAAGACGTGCCCTGCCACTGGGTATTTCATGACTTAACGCTTCACGATTGAGCGCCAAAGAAAGCGCCTGACGCACTTCAATGTCTTTGACCGCGGATGACTCTGTTTGCCAGACAAGCAGGAGCTGATTGTGGGGTGGCGTAGGCAACATTCGCCATGATGAATCTAGGGATATTGTCTTTTGACCATCTCGATCAGGCCACCAGACATCAATGATGTGTGTCGATAAACCGACTTGTGTTTGCAGTGGCGATGTCGCGGCAATCACTTGAAGTGTTTGTTTTGTTTCAGAATGACGTTTCTCCAACCATAACCGCGTCGGCTCAAGTCTCGTCAGCCGCCACTCCCCTGCCCCTGACGGGATATCTGTGCCAAAATCCGCCTCATGACGTTTCAGCCAGGCAGATGGTAAAATAGGCAATGCTGTCCAAGCAGCTAAAGTCGGACTGTAACGCTTTCGGTAAACGACCCTTACCCCGCCTGTCGATGTCTGTGCGATCGACTGAACATGGCGAAACAAATCTCTTCCAGGCAACGGCCACGAACGCGGCAGCACATACTCTAAAGTGGCACGAACATCTGCAGCCGTAATGGGATTGCCATCATCCCAACGCAAACCGGGCTTTAAACGGAAATCTAACACCGGCTCCAGCAACGCCGACACTTCAGAGACCGGCAGGATCTCAGGCACGAAAGAATGCCGTGGCAGGATCCAATCCGTCAACTGCTGTTGAGCTTGCAGCCCCGTTAGCGTGGTCACGATTTCACAGCTGCCATCATCGTCAAACCAAACGCGTTTCGTGTGTGGGCTATGCTCTGGATGATCCGTGTAAGCTTGGATGGCAGAACGCATGCTCGGCGTGCTGGCAATACGCATGAAAGTCAGCTTTTGAGGGTGCTTAGTTGCCAAGACAGCCATCACCTCATCGGCCACATGATTGCCGGGATGGGTGAAACGAAGAACAAGCGAATTGCTCACGGGGATGGCGGACTCAAGATCCCATGAAGCACGTAATTCCAGAGACTGGGCGGAGACGGTCTGCGCGGCTTGCTTGGCCAGTTCAGCACTCTCAAACCAGCAAGACAAATTTTGATGCCAACTCCACCCCTCTGCCAACGCTGCGCCCAATTTCCCATCCTGATCATAGCGGATCAAAGGCTCATGAATTAAGTCTAAAATCTGCCTCTCGGCCTCATTGGCAGGCAAAAAGGGATTCAATGCAGGCAATGTACCCGGCATGAGCATGATGCGTTCTGGCTGGACTGCCACTGGACTATTCGCGGTACGCCAACCGCTCCACCCGCCGACAGAGAGAACCGTGAGAGAAAACAGATGAAGAACAGCGCGCGACCTAGCCATGCGATGACGAAGCTAGAGGTAAACGACGCCGAGCGCAATGCCGCCACATCGCCGCCGTCACCCTCACTCGTTAGGGTTTCGGCTGATTGGCCACATCCAGCAACGTAGGCAGACCTTTCAGCAAGTCCGTTCCTGCGCCTAATGGCAGAGGCGCTTGAGCTGATATCTTTTCCGGTGACTTCAGGTAATGTAAAAAGTCACTGTCAGTGCTGAGGATCAAATTGGTGTCAGGAGTCATGATCAGCTTGTAGGCCTCCATCGTTTTGGTGAACTCAAAGAGATCTGCCGCTTCTGGAGATTGATTGTAGACCTTGGCATAGATCTCCGTTGCTTTGGCGTCTGCTGCGCCTTCCACTTCCTGGACTTTGCGATAGGCTTCTGAATCGATCTGCTTCAGATCACGCTCACGTTGACCCAAGATTTTTGCCGCCTCTCCAGCGCCTTCCGATTTGAAGCGCTCAGCAATCTGGGTGCGCTCACTGACCATGCGCTGATAGATCGTCTGACTCACCGCAGGTGTATAATTGATGCGTTTAAAGCGCAGATCCATCAGCTCAATTCCAAAGCCCTTCACCTTTGGGGCTGCACTGGCAAAGATTTCCTTTTCCAGCTCGGCACGACCACGGGTGATGGGTGAAAGAATGCCAATTCGTGCATCTGCAATGGAAGCACCCGCATTGACTTCACGCTCGACTTTACGATCTTTCGTCGTGCGGATAGCCTCGATAAAATCATGTCGAGCTAGCACGTTACGCGTCTCACTCCCCAGCACATCATTCAGTCTTGAGAGGGCGCTACGCTCATCTCGTAGATTTTCAAAAAAGGCACGCGGCTCCGTGATGCGCCAGCGTGCAAAGCTATCGACCACGATGTACACTTTGTCTTTCGTCGGCATATTTGCCGGCGGGCCATCCCATTCGAGGACACGCTTATCAAAGCGATTTACGATTTGGATGAACGGTGTTTTAAAGTGCAATCCCGCCTCAGAAATCGTTTCGCCCACAGGCTTACCGAACTGAGTGATGATGACCTGTTCCGTCTCGCTGACGGTGTAGAAGCTGGCGCTGGCTAAGATGTAGAGGCCAAAGCCAGCAATGAGAACAAGAAGAGAGAGACTGGATTTCATTGGGCTGATTTCTTGGAGGTTGCAGTTGGAGCAGTCAGATTCTTTTGAAGTTGCATGAGTGGCAGAAATTGCGGTACTTTTTCATCAATGATCACCTTACCTGGAATGGTGGGCAGGACTTCACTCAGCGTCTCTAGATAGATGCGCTTCTTGGTCACTTCGGGAGCTTTTTGATATTCCGTGAGCAGCGCCTGAAAGCGGGACGCATCACCTTCAGCTTCATTGACCCGCTGAGTCGCATAGCCCTCCGCTTGGCTCAGGCTTTGCTCCGCCTTGCCTCGTGCCTCAGGAATGACCCGGTTATACTCACCACTAGCCTGATTGATGGATGACTCCTTTTCCTGCTGAGCCCGATTCACTTCATCGAAGCTGTCCTTCACTTGGGCTGGCGGATTCACATTGCCAAGCTGCACTTGATCAATATGAACGCCCATATTCAGGGTGCTGGCGATACCCTGCAGCTTTTCAAGAGCTTTAACCTCCATTTCTTGCCGCCCAACGGTAAGCACCTCGTCAATCGAGCGATCCCCGACGACTTCACGCATGACCGATTCAGAGATATCTCGCAGGGTTGCCTGAGGCTCCAGGAAGTTAAAGACATACATCCGAGCATCCGAAATGTGGAACTGCACCACCCATTCGACGACGGCAGCATTCAGATCTCCTGTGACCATGTTCTTTTCCAGCTCCATGTCTTCACCATCTTGATTGTATTGATAGTCATTCTGGGCACCACGGGAGCCATAGCCAAACTCAAGCTTCAATTGACGGCGAACCTCCACAAAAGACACCTGATCCAAGCCAAAGGGGAGTTTAAAATGCAATCCTGGCTCCGTGGTCGTGAGATATTTCCCAAAACGCTGCACGATGGCAACGGAACTGGCGGGCACTTGGTAAAAGCTGGAAAAGGCCCCGACCACCACGAGCAAAACCAGCACTCCCAAAAGAACGCGCGCTGGATTCACGCGTAAATTCGCAGGGTCAGGGAACGGCAGAGTATTCGATTGGTTGATAGCCATGCTCCTACATAGCAGAGGAGAACTCAGATTCCAAGAGCTTCCGAAGAATACAATTCACTACTTATAATCCAAAGTAAATTCGTCAGCCTGACCGAAAAGGCCGGTTACCAACAATTTGCCGTGGCTTTGCTTATACTATGCAGACTTAAGTATCACTTCCTTTAAAAACTAAAACTGAGTCTCAAACGACTGAAATGAAGCCTTGAACAGGAAAATTGCCTCCCAAGCAGCTGCCCTGGAGGCCCCGCCTCAGGAAATAGCTACAAAGCTTCTGCAATGAACTCACAGCTCTAAACGATGAGAGCGGTTGAGTCCCCAAGGGCTGTTTTGCTAAAAAACACATCTCCTCGAGTCGTGGTTCCCTGAGCAGGCGCTCTTTCGGATGTCCCGCCAGCCTCAGCAACGCCAGGAACACTGGCGGTGCTTTTCATTGCTTTAGCGGCAAGGGTTCGGTGTTCAGATAGATAGTCGGGTCAGATAAACCAGCTTCGATAAAGGCCTCACGCCGCTCCACGCAGGTGCCACAATTGCCGCAGTGCAGATCGCCGCCTTTGTAGCAGCTCCAGGTCTGGGCGAAGTCTAGACCGAGTTCGTGTCCAAGCTTGGCAATGCCTGTTTTATCCATGGCAATGAAAGGACGAAGCAACTCCATTCGCGCATAGGTGCCTTCACGCATGGAATCGGCCATGGCCTGCATGAAGGGTTCTCGGCAATCGGGATAGATGGCATGATCCCCTGAATGGGCAGCAATGACGAGTGCCTCAGCCCCGCGTGATTCAGCGATGCCGCAGGCAATGGCAAGCATGATGCCATTCCGAAAAGGCACTACCGTCCGCTTCATCGTTTCATCAGCGTAATGGCCGTCCGGAATGTCGCCGCCGCTTTTTAACAAGTCCGAGGCGAACAGATCATTGACGAAAGGCAGCGCCACAATGTCATGACGCAAACTGCACTGCTGAGTATGCCACCGAGCCAAAGCGATCTCCTTGTGGTTATGCTTGGCACCATAGTCAAAACTGACAGCGCCAACCACTTCATGCTCCTGTTTGGCCCAATACAAGGCAGCGGTGGAGTCCATGCCGCCACTAAGCAAGATGAGTGCCTTTGCCATAGGAGGTTTAAGACTGAGAACTCAAGGACGATGCCGGCCACTCCAGCGGCACATCACGATTCGGATGCCGAGCTTCGCAGGTAAGTTGAATGCCGCCACGAGGAACAAAACGACCGCGCACGATGGCTTGCTTGGGTGCGCAAGCTTTCACCAAATCGTCGAGGATGCGATTGACGATGGCTTCATTAAACGAGGCATGATTGCGATAGCTGGCTAAATAGAACTTGAGCGACTTAGTCTCCACGCAGCGCTCATCGGGAATGTAAAGAATCTCGACATGAGCAGCATCAGGCTGACCCGTCACTGGGCAGAGTGAACTAAAGTCTGGGGCACTCAGATGAATGCTGTAGTCACGTGCTAGAGTGCGGTTAGGAAAAGTCTCCAGTGCTGCGTCATCCGGGGAGGCAGGAAGGCGGTGCTCGGAGCGCCCGAGGAGGGAGAGATCGGCAGATTGAGAATCAGACATGCTCATCAGTATGCGCGCAGATGGTCAGGCCGCAACCCTGCGAGTGGTTTCACAAAGATTGCATTATCCCTCAAACTAAGGCAGATCTCTGTCGATTCACTTTCCATGACCACGCAACCTCAGCCTAATGCCAGTCGGCCGATCTTTCGGTTGGCCTTTTACGCAGTCGCGATGGGACTGGCATTCGTGCATGTGTTCATCACTTTTCGCGGCATTCAGAGTGCTGTCGGCATGGAGCAAGCCCAGGTCGCCCGCGAGATCGCACGTGGACATGGATTACAAACCAAGGTTGTCCGGCCGAACGCGCTAGCTCGTTTGAATGCTTCACAGAAAGAAGTGGTGCCTGGTCAAATGCCAGAAATCACCACATCGCCGCTGCAACCATTCCTGTGGAGTCCTCTCTTCAAAGCCTTGGAACGCCACTTCCCTTTCGAGCCAACGAGAAATGGCGGCATTTATCTTATGGACCGTGCGATAGCCTGTATAGGGGTCACGTATTTTCTTTTGACTCTACTTTGGACACATGGAGCAGCGCGGCGACTTTTTGATGACTCTATTGCAGCCGTGGCTGTGGCTGCAGTGATTCTCTGCGAGCCACTCTGGAAACTCTCTGTCAGTGGTAGTCCCGTGGCTCTGATGCTACCTTTATTCGCACTGACGGTGCGTGTTTATGCGATAGCTCAAATTCGCATTCAGGAAGGACTCAGCGCCACCCTGCCAATGATCGCTATTGGCCTACTTGCGTCTCTGATGCTACTCACACATTGGATGGCTGTTTGGATGGTGGTCGGATTGGTTCTGGCACTGGCACAAGGCCTTCCTGGTTACCGACGAGGGGCGCTTTGGGTCGCTGGCCTGACCTTTTCGACCCTCATCCTGTGGTGCCTTTGGATAGCCCAGCAGTCAGGTGACATTCTAGGGGGGGCCAAGACACTTTTCCAAGCACACCTGCTGACTCAAGAACCCAATATCTTGCAGCGTGAATTCTCCATCGTGACCCAACCAGTTTACGCAGATGATTTGTTGCGCAAAGCAGCCTGGAATCTGACGAATCAATTGACCGAACTCTATGCCTATCTTGGACATTCAGTGCCTGCTTTAGCCTTCTTTGCTGCCCTAATGCATCGCTTCCGCCGCCCTGAAGTGGTTAGAACCATGCAGGGCATTGGACTGGTTTTTCTCTTTACCGCCGTCGGCATGGGCTTTCTAGGACTACCCGAAAAAAACCAAGATGATAACGCGCTCTACATGGTGCTCGTTCCAGCGATGGCGATTGGCGGAAGCGCTATGTTGGCGGTGCTTTGGGCACGACTTCAGATATCCGCAGGATACTTCTGGCAGCGCTTTGGCTTTGCGGTCATAGCGCTGGTTATCACGGCCATGCCAATGATCGCAAGCCTACCTGGAGATTTAAAAATGGGACTGACCATGCGTAATCGGATCTATCCGCACTGGCCGCCTTATGTCCCCAGCCAAGTTCCGGTGTTAGCAAGATTGATCGAGCCGAATGAAATCATTTTCACCGACGCGCCATGGTTCCTCGCTTGGTATGCTGACATCCCCTGCGCCTGGATGCCTGTGAAACGCACTGATTTTGCTGCCATGCAGGAACAGTTCAAAAAGCAAAACATCACCGTCGCAGGTTTCGTTGTCACTCCCATCAGTGCCAAAATGAATTACCTTCAAGACGCGTTTACAGGGCCCTACAGTGAGTGGGCAGACCTCATCTTTCGGGGACCGCTGCTGGCCTTTGACAAAAGCTTCCAACCACACCCCGAATTCCCCTACAGAGTGGCGATGCCTCTGATGGCAACTTCCATTGGAGCCAAAGAGAACCTTAGCTATCAAATGACGTTTTATAGCGATCGTGTGCGCAATCCAAAAGAAAGAGCTCAGGCTCAATAGTCGCGAGCTAACAAATAATCCGCTAATTCCCGCAAACGCTCACCTTGGGAACCAAAGACCGCAAGCGCATCGTGAGCGACTTGAGTCAAGCGCTGAGCCTCAACACGAGAAGCCTCCAATCCAATAAGCGTTGGATAAGTGGATTTTTCTGAAACCAGGTCTTTTCCGGCGCTTTTACCTAACTTTTCACTCGTCTGCGTCACGTCAAGAATGTCATCAATAATCTGAAAGGCCAATCCCGTAGCCATCCCGAAGTCATGCAATGCCACCATTTGCTCAGGCGCAGCATTCGCACTCATACCGCCAAGTTTTAAACTCGTCGTGAGAAGAGCTGCCGTCTTGTTTTCATGAATGAAGCGTAAAGACTCCAAAGGAAGCTTTTGCCCCTCACCCTCAAGATCAGCGACCTGACCACCGACAAGATGCAAGCTACCCGCAGTCAGCGCCAACTCATGAACCAAATCCCCTGCATGATAGCCTGCGGTGATGGGTGTCTTCACCACCATTTCAAAAGCCAAGGCTTGCAGAGAATCACCTGCTAGCACTGCAATACCGTCACCAAAAACTTTATGGCAAGTCGGCACCCCGCGGCGGAAATCATCATTATCCATGCTTGGCAGGTCATCATGAATCAGCGAATACGTGTGAAGACACTCGACAGCACAAGCAGCCGCAGCCGCAACCTCGATTGAACCGCCACAAGCTTCAGCCGCCGCCAGACACAAGATAGGCCGCAACCGCTTACCCCCCGCAAAGACGCTGTGCCGCATTGCCTTGTGAATCGTGACTGGAGCCGTTTCAACAGAAGGAATAAGCCGATCTAGCCAAGAGTCCACGTATTGGCAGCGTTCAGAGAGATAGGATTTCAGGTCAGACATAGAAGTAAAGTGGTGAAAGCATTTGGTAGCGAGGACAGGATTTGAACCTGTGATCCCACATTCGGGATTATGAGCCACTTGGTGCATCACTGGAAAGGTGAAGGCCGTGCATTGCTGCACGGCCTTCATTTGGTAGCGGGGACAGGATTTGAACCTGTGACCTTCAGGTTATGAGCCTGACGAGCTACCGGGCTGCTCCACCCCGCGATTTGTTGGACAGCTAGAGTCGTGTCTTTATGGACGAATGCAACCGCGAAAACAGTTTTCTTCAAATCTTATCAGTCACTTCACACGTGGACACCTATGACCCGCGATGAACACCGTAAACCATGATTCCTCTGGGAATTCGCATTTATTCATCTTCATTCGCCGTTTAAACCATCCCATGCGCTACGCCTTTTTCGATCTCGATCACACACTCCTTCCCTTCGATACGCAGGCGCTTTTTTGTAATTTCGTTCTGCGTCGGCATCCTTGGCGCATCCTTCTACACCTTTGGTTCATTCCCTTTGCCCTTGGGCGTGCCGTAGGACTTGTCAGCACAGCTACCACAAAGCGCGCCTTCCTGTCCTACCTCGCAGGCATGAAACGCGCGCACCTCCGGCATTTGGCGCGTGACTTTGCCTATGACTGTGTGGACACTTGGATCTACCCCGATCTACGCGCCGAGATTCTGCGCCATAAACATCAAAATCGGAAGCTTGTACTCAATACCGCCAGCCCTGATTTTTATGCGCATGACATTGCCGAAGTGCTTGGCTTTGATCATTGCATTGCCACCCAATTTCAGATCGGAAATGAAGTGGTCATGCGCCCACCGATCATCGGCACAAACAATAAGCGGGAAGCTAAGATCAAGGCCATGAACGAAAGAATCCCTAACGTGGCGGCACTGACTGAAGAGCAGCGCTTCCATTGCTGGTCCTACAGTGACAGCGCTGCCGACATTCCTCTTTTAGAATTCGTTGGTAATCGTGTACTTGTGCACCCAAGCAGTCGATTGCGCGCGCATTTTTCTGCAGCTGATGTCACCGAACTCAAACCAACCCGCCCTTACCGGGGAAAACTGGGTGACATGTTGGCTGTAGTCCGCCAAATGCTAGGTCTCTATCCGATTCGTGGTCCCCATAGCTAATTTCTGGACTCAACCCAAGCCCGCTAGCTTTTGAGCATAAGCTAGCGTGTCGATCTCCTCTGGTTTCTTATCTCGCCGAATGGCTCTAATACGCGGAAAGCGAAGAGAGAGTCCACTGTCGTGACGCTTACTGGCTTGGATCGAATCAAAAGCGATCTCCAAAACCGTGTCCGGAACGACCGTGCGGATACGTCCGTTTTCACTCAACGTATTTTGGGTAAAATGCTCTGTTAGTATTTCAATCTCCGCATCCGTGAGACCACTGTAAGCCTTGCCAATCACACGCAGGGCCTGAGTTTCATCTCTAACTGCGAAGGTGTAGTCACTGAGCACATGACTGCGCTTGCCATGCCCTTGTTCAGCCTTCACCACCACTACGTCCAAAGTCGCAAAGGCCTTTTTCAATTTGAGCCAGAATTTTCCGCGACGCCCAGGCGTGTAGGCACTTGCAGGATCCTTCGCGATCAAGCCTTCATTGCCTCTTCGTCGCGCAGCTAAAAAAGCTACCTCAATCTCCTCTGCCGAGGCCACCCGCTGCACATCAATCGCCACAATGCCCTCCGGCAGCCGTAAGCCTTCTAAAGCCACTCGACGAGTAGCCTGCGGTTGCTCCATCAAAGACTCACCATTCAGCAAAAGCAGGTCAAAGACCACATAACGGACATTGATGTCACTCGGCATGAAAAGGTCCGCCTGATCCCGCCTTCCCAATCTCTTTTGCAAATCAAAAAAGGTCAGCTTTTTTCCTTCAGCATGAGCAATAATCTCGCCGTCTAGAATCACATCAGAGGCCAAGAGTCTCATTGACTGCGTTATTTCAGGGAACTGATCGCTAATCAGCTTCAAATCACGCGTGAAGATCTCGGCTCGGCCACCTGCCACATGTACTTGGGCACGGATACCATCATACTTGTCCTCCAACCAGACTTCACCTTCCTTTCCTGAACTCATTCGTTGCCAGATCTCTAGCGCCGTCTCCGCAGGCGAGGCCAGCATGACCTTGATAGGCACAAAGACTGTGGGAACAACTTCATGCAACCTACCAGCTTGAGCCAAAACAGCCGCACGGCCCAAATCGCCGCACATCATTGCCGCCTCACGCACAGCCTCAGATTTCTGGTCAAAGGCCATCGCCACAGCTTCCTCGATCAACCCCTCTTTCGATCCCATGCGAAGGTCACTCGTCATCAGTCGAACCAACCACGATCCACCTTCCGCGGATAGCCTACTGAACTGATCACGCAGCAGAGCAACTCTGCCCACCTGACTGCTAGTCTGGCGTAAGAGGTCAAAAAATACAGCTACCTCCTGCAAACTCCATGGCCTAGGGGCCAAAGACACACGCTGCAAGACTAGGAAAGCCGTGCGACCCGCATCAGCCTGGCTGCGTGAAATAGACCGATACTCCACATCTGAAACGCCACTCACCTCCTGCAAAGCTCGTCGGATCAGCGCCCAACCCGTATTCAAAGATGCCTGACCTATCGCAGCATCAATCGTCAACCCAGAACAATAGCGCACCGCTAGCACCAAGCTTGCATCATCTAGCCCCCGGAAATAGGTCGATAAAAGCGCCACCTTTTTTAATCTCGAAGACTCCACTGCGGCTCTAGAACAAACCTGTATCCAGCCATTGAAGCCAGATATATCTGCAGGAGCGCCCGAAGAATCCGAATCCACCCCTTCGTTGAGCGGCACCTCCGGCTGAAAAGTCAGCAGCGACAGTTCCATTTGATCCGCCTTTTCCAGTGTCCAAGCCTCCACACCCCGAGCACGCAAATCCGCAGCAAACTGCTGAGTGTAACCATGCACCAAATAAACGCGTCGAGGGTTTACGACATTGACCGTTTCCAACAGCTCAGGATAATCCGCATGGTCACTCAGCGGAAACACCTCATCCACTTGATAGCGATACTTCGCCCCTGATTGCATCGCCCAGCCAGAAAACATCGCTGTTCGGCAAAGTTTAAGTTTTTTCAGCGCCAGTGACTTTCCATGACTCGGTGGAAAGATCAGCACATGCCCGCTAGCAGCTGAGGCATCAAACAGTCGATACTCGGGCAGAGCACCCAGCAATGATTTTACCGCTTCTGTCATCTCATAAACTGCCTTATGCAGCATGATGGGATATCCCGCTGCGCCTAGAGCGCACAGAATCTCCTGGGCTTTTCCGAGCGAGTATCCGAGCAGCACAGGAATGCCACCATCCTCCAACGTCTCTTGCACAAATTTCAACAAATCTGCCACCACCTGCTGCACTGGGGGGAAGCGGAACTGCGGCAGACCAAAGGTCGTCTCCATGATCAACGTATCAGCTGTCAAAAGCTCGCATCGCTCGGAGCTTAATCCCTGACGCAGCTTGTAATCACCAGTGTACAGCAGGGTCGCCCCATCGCTTTTCCGGGTGAGATGAAGCATCGCCGAGCCAATGATATGACCCGCAGGCAGCAACCGCATTTGCCAACCTTCCCACTCATAAACGCTACGCATGGGCAGTGCCTGAAACTGCCCATCCTTTTTCAGACCAAAGCGGACGCCCATCAGTTGCAGCGTCAACTCCGAACAAAAGGTCGTCTGATGCCGCGCCACATGATCTGCATGAGCGTGAGAAATAAACGCCCGCTCCACCCCAAAATGCGGATCCAGCCACAAATCAGCCTCAGGCACATAGATGCCATGGCGATGAGTAACAGTAATCAGAGGCGGCATGAGATACAGTTACGATTCAGAAAGCTCCCCGAGCAAAAAGAGAGACATTGAGTTGGGCCGAATCTCACAAATTAAAGCCTAACATTCCGGGTATCTTGTTTGTTCGGTGTCACTTATCGCGTAGCCCTTGGCTAAGTGCGAAAGAATGCCACCGCACACCGCCCCACCTTCAGACAGAATCTATCGTTCAAGGTGCTCAAGACCAGCCAATAAAACGATCTATTTGCAGATAGCAAAATCACTGAGCCCTCAAAACCCTGAGTTCCGAGTTAAAGGTCAGAAGGCAGATTTACCATCGTCTAACTGCGTAAACCCACCATAGGTGATTGACGGCCATACGGCTGTGCTCGCGGTTTCGCTAGTTTAACCTAGATTCAGGAATGGCTGACCGCCGATTTGCATCCGTCATTGATTCCACAAGGCTTTTCACCTCTCGGGCGGTGTCACCCAAGACACAGCCGCTTCGAGTCGAAGAAGCCTTGTGAAACCAAGCCCTGGCGCAACTCAACGATCT
>CAMBPS010000030.1 GCA_945869675.1 Prosthecobacter debontii
AGAGGCGGCAGCGGCAAAGTCTGCGCTTGATGCGTTCACCAAAGAACACGGTTGCTCTTTCTGAACCCTTTGTGTGGAGCACTGCCCGCTTTCGCGGTGTTTCCCACATCTCGTAGATGCCAGAGGATTGTCTGCCTCTGGGATGCGACAGCCCCAGTTTCCAGAGTGCTGCCTCGCGAGGGCGAACTCTGGGAGCTGGGGCATTTTGCTTCTAAAAGGCAGTCGTGGAGGGCGGCGGCATGGCGCAAGGTCTTCTATCTTGCCACGATCCAAGGAAAGACGGGCATTCCTGCGCGGGCACGACGCCACGGGAAAGCCACGACCTTTCCACGGCTGGCAGGGTTCCTATCACCTGGCGTCAAGATAGAAACCCCAAGACTTCAATGGCACCGGTGCAATAATGCCATTGCACCGGTGAAGCCCCAAATGAATGAGTCGCCCGATTTACCGGTGCAACAGTAGTTGCAATAAAGGCCGCATTTTAGTGCATTTTACCGCATTTTAAGTCTATTTAGAGGAACTGATTTAGAACTGAAAAGCACTGTTTTACCTACGTAGAGGGTGCTTTTTAAGCTGGTTTGCGCCGCAGGTAGTGATCCTGCAAAACGTAATGCCAGAGCGGGAAACTGTTCTGCACGCCGAACCAGTTGCCCCAGTCATCGCGGGCGCGGCCGAACTGCGAGGGGCCGGTTTGCGGATCAAACTCGCCGGTGTCCGGCTTGAAGCGGAAATCGCGGCTGCCGAGGTCGATCTTCTCGCCGGTGAGCATGCACTCAATTTGCGTGCCTTTGTTGTAGCCGCCGTGATGCGCGCCCGCGGCGCAATACACCCAGCCATCCATGCCCCAGCGCAGGCCGTTCACGCGGAGTTGCTGATTGCCGGTGCTGAAGCCAGTGTAGAGCACTTTCTTCGTGCCATCGGGTGAAATGAAGAAGATGTCCGGCGCGGCGGTGACGATGACGCCTTCACGCCAAGTCAAAATGCCGGTGGGATAGCTCAAGTCGCTAACGATGACGTGGCGCTTGTCGTAGCGGCCGTCGTGGTCGGTGTCCTCCAGCCACACGACGCGTCCGCCGGCCTTGCCATTGCCATCCATGCCAAGCGGGTAGTCCGCCATCTCGATGACCCACAGGCGGCCTTGCTCATCCCAATCAAATGCGACCGGATCGAGCACCACCGGCTCCGCCGCGACGAGTTCGATACGGTAACCTTCGCGAACATGCCACTTCTTTGCGGATTCCTCGGGGGAGAGTGGTTGGGAGGCCAGTTCGATCTTTGGCGCAGGCCCAGTCGCGGCGGGTTTTTCCAAACCGGCGACTTCGACCTTTTCAAACGTGCCTTCCAGCGGGGCGAAATCATCGCAGCGTTTGCCAAAGAACAATTCCTTCGCGCCGGGAGCCGTGACGGGCAGTTCGGCATCGATCTCCACCTTGCCATTCAGCGTTACCTTCACCCGCGAGCCGAGACGCTCGAGCTTCACGTCATTCCAAGTGCCTGGCTCGATGACCGTCGTGCCACGCACAATTTGAGACGCGGCATTGCCATTGAAGACGAACAACCGGCCTGGCGACGAATCCTTGTAGCTCCCGCCGATGCCAAGGTGATCGCCCGGTGCTTGAGGATCGCCTTTCGGCCCGCGTGAGATGAGGTAGGCGGTCACGGCGCTGACGTTGTTCGCCTTCGTGTTCTTGAAGCTCATCGACGCAGACCAGTTTTCATGAGCCTTCAGCATGGCGGAGCTTTGCACCTGAGTTCGCTTCTTTAGCTCTGCCCGCGAAACCGCTCGCTTCGCATTCTCCTCGCCCACTTTCGAGATGTTCCAAAGCTTCGCGATGAGCGAAGGCTCGATGACGCGATCCCAGATCGTGATCTCGTCGAGCCGTCCTTCGAGTTTTTGCCCCAACTCTAGCGTTTCTGGGCCACTAGATGACTCCACTGAAAGCACGGGCTTGGGATCTCCATCGATGTAAATTTTAAGTTCCCCCTGATCCTGAACGAGCACCGCAAAGTGCCAATCATCAGCATGTCCGATCTCAGCTGATGCTTTGTGGCCTGAGGCAACCTTCACTTGATGCCGGTCATTTTGGCGAAGTATGATATCGCCAATAAGGCTGCCACTTCGATTCGAGGCGCCACTTTTATGGCCTAGCCAGAACCAAAGAGCCAATGAGAACTGATCACCGAGCTTTGGCTTTGAAATTTTAAGATGCCCGCCAGCGAGATGGATGGAGCGGTTGATGTTCTTGGAATTGGAAAATGCGGAGCCCGTAAGTGCAGATTCAGTGTCGTAGCCAAGTCCACTGCCGACTCCGGGCAGATAGAAAGCATGGGCGCCAACAAGCTTCGCCAGTTGTGTTTCGCCGTTGATCAGTGAGACCAATGAACTACCGCCTGTTTGGCCGCAGTGAAAATGTGCCAGAGGATTCGTGGAATGGATTTCTGCCGCATAAGGTCCGGCAGGAGAACTCTGCTGGCGTATTTTTTCGTTTGTCAGCGAAGCGATGGATTGACTGAGCTGATCCACCATTTGCGGCTCGGCTTTGATCTCAAGCCCGGCTGTTCGCGCAGGCCAAGTGGTGTAGCCACCCAATTCATGCTGCTCGATTGGTGGAATGTATCCTTCGGCTCCATTCGCTAGCTCAATGTTGAAGTGCGTTCCGAAGGGTGACTTCTCCCGCAACTTCAAACCTGTGATCGCATACACCTCGTTCGGCAGCGTGGTGATGCTCAGATCGCCAATCCGTATCGCTTGGAGCTTCACGCTGGTCTTTTGCCGATCGTATAAAATCAGCGCCTCTCTCGCATAGACTTCCTCTTTGTTCTTCGGCACATCGTTCTCGATCTTCGCGGCGATGGGACGGGCCCAGGCGAGGCGTTTTTCGTCGGGGACGCGGTATTTGAGTTCCAGTGTCTTCTCGATCATGCCGAGCGGGGCGTAATCGACATACTTCACGGTTTGCAGGGCTTTAAGGGCGCTGTCGGCGACCTCTGAGGCGTAGGTGTCGATGCTGATCGTCTTTTTCTCCGCGCCGTAGTCCATCCACATCTGGTCGCCGCTGGTGCCCTGGCTCATGGCGCAGACAAAGGGAGCATTGCCATCGCCCTGCTGGCCCATTTTGGCGGCGAGGTGCTTGCAGAAAAGGCCAAAGTAGTCGGCTGAGACCGGCGCGGTGCCAAAGTAGTGCTGCGAGTAGTTCGCGAGCACGCCGAGCGGTTTGCCATCGAGCGTTTGCAGCGCGATGACGCTGAGCTGCGGGTCCACCGGACCGCTGGGGCCGACGACGTCCTTGCTGAGGTAGCCGGGGTGCATGTTCGCGCGGCCCGTCGGCTCACCGAAGGGATCGACGACCTTCTTGCCGGGCAGGCGAATCCAGCGGCGGTTGTGCGTGTGCTCCCAGTCATCGAACGAGCCCCAGCCGATGCGGGCCGGCTGCAGCGCCTTGTCCGCCGCCACGATGGCCTCGGCGATCTTTGGCGTGAGGAATTTCGCATACACGCTGTCCTTCCGCGTGCCGAGGCAGCCCATCGCTGCCGGCGCGGAGTGCGTGTGCGTGGCGCTGACCATCATGCGGTCCACCGGGATCCCACAATGCTTTGACGCGAGCTCCTTCGCCTCATCGATGAGCGACTGCTCCATCATGCATGTGTCCACAATGGCGAAGGCGATCTTCATCTTTCCATCATCGACCACGAAACTGCGCACGAAGAGCTTGTCCGCAAGCTTTTCGCCCCGTCCTTCGATAAACCCGCCCGCGATGATGCGAGGGAACCCCGTGGGCGAGATGTCCACCGCGGCGACTCCGGCGCGAAAGACAGGCTGCGCGTGTGCAGCAAGAGTGAGGCCCAAAAAGACTAGCAGGAGTGGTCTGAAAAACATGACCAGACTGCGACGCAACAAATGGCTTAAGTCTTTCAGGCCAAGCTGGCGAGGACAGCCTCAGCTGCATAGCGTCCACTGAGCAGGGCACCATTGATGGAGACATCCTCCACATAATCTCCACAGCGGTAGAGCCCTGGCGCTAGAACGTTGTTGAGTGACTTTACTCCAAGTTTCAACTGACGTGATTCAGGCTGGGCGTTCCGAATTTGGTAGGTGCGCAGGTGCTTCCATTGTTGCGCCGTTGGGCCAAACCAGTCGATCATTTGTTCGCGCACAACGCCTTCAAGTTCATTGCTGGACGGGGCGCCGATGATGCTGGTTGAGATGAGGTGCTGCCCAGGTGGTGCTAGGTGAGGTGAGGCATTGGAAATCACGCAGGCATTGTTCACGGGGCCTCTGCCATCACCATCGAGGTGCAGGATAGCTTCTATCGGCAACTTGTGATCTGTGCTGAAATACATGCAGGTGGTATTGCGTCCAGGCACAAGCTTTTCACCAAGGTCAGGTAACAGACGATGTGCCACTTCTTCACTTGTGGCGATAACGATGTGCTTGGCCTGGATGATCTGTCCATTGCTCAGGGTTACCTCGCCGGCACGAACGGCGGAAACTGGGGAATTGAGCTGAAGTGACCCAGGTGGTAGCGCAACAGCGAGCTGATCAGGGATGGCCTGCATGCCATGCGCTGGTAGGGCTGCACCAGAGCGGAGGAACATGGAGTAGAGGAATAGAAACATTCTGGCTGAGGTGCGCAGATCCTTTTCCAGAAACACACCACCAAAAAAGGGGCGGAAGAAACGGTCGATCATGGACTCACTGAAGCCGAAGTCCTGCAGATAGTCTTTGGTCTGCATTTCCTCGATCCTACGCTCAATGCTGTAGGTGCTGGTGACTTCTTTTAGAAGCAGGAGAGCATGCCATTTATCCCGCCAGGGGATGAAGTTGTCGTTAATATTCTTTAACGCATCGACTGGATGGTGGAGAGGGTCGGCAAAGCGATGTGTCTGGTGCTTGTAATGCACGTCCGAACCCCGATAAAGTGAGCATAAATTCAGCCCGTCATAGTCGAGAACGCGCTTGGCCTCTGGGTAGCTTGGTAGCATGACCTGAAAGCCACGGTCCAAGGTGAAACCGTCCACACGATCTGATCTGACGCGCCCGCCCACAGCGTCTGCGGCCTCATGGATGGTGAAAGGCACACCTGCTTTGGTCAGGATCCGCGCACAGGCCAAACCGGAAAGGCCGGCGCCAATGATGACGATGCTGGGGGTAGGGGAGGGCATGACGTGGTAAGCCATGAAGAATGGACGTCTAAAAGCTGAATGCAAGCTGGACGGATGCCAAGGTTAGGCCTCATGATAGGCTTTCATGAAAATCTTAATCACTGGAACCTCTGGCCGACTCGGAGGCGCGCTGAAACGCTGTTATGAATCGCGCCATGAGATCTTAGCCCCCAGTCATGCCGAACTGGATCTGGCAAGACCGGATGGTCTTGAGACTGTATTGGATGATTTGGAGTTCGATGTGCTTATCAATTGTGCTGGCATGGTGCATCCAGATGCTTGCGAGCGCGATCCTTTGTCGGCTATGCAGGTGAACGCGGAATCGCCTGCGCAACTGGCCGGATGTTGCCAGCATAGAGGCGTCAGGATGATTCATATTAGCACGGACTATGTCTTTGATTCGGTCGAAGCATCACCGCTGGATGAGGCTGCTTTGGCTCAGCCGATCAATGCGTATGGTCGCTCTAAATTGGCTGGAGAGCAGGCTGTTATGGCCGCATCTTCGAAGGCTTTGGTGGCTCGGGTCTCTTGGTTGTTTGGCGGACATCTACCTAGCTTCCCTGAGCAAATGATCAAGACAGCACTCTCTGGCCATGAGGTGGCTGCGATTGCCGATAAGTGGAGTGTGCCGACGAGCGTGGATGATGTAGCGCATTGGCTAGAGCACCTCGTGACTCAGTGTCCTAAAGCCTCTGGCATTCTGCATGTTTGCAATAGCGGTCAGGCTACCTGGCATGAGTATGCGGAAACGACGCTTAGTCTGGCACATGAGTTAGGAGTGATCCCTGATCTGCCGATGGTCCAACGTCAGGCGCTGGATGGCTTTGCAGGCTTTATAGCGAAGCGTGCCCGTTACACGGTGATGTCAAATGCAAGACTTGCCGGTTGGATGGGCCAAGCCCCCCGAACGTGGCAAGAAGCTCTTCGGGAGTCGCTTGCAAGGGGCGCTTAGCTTGCCGGAGGCTTCAAGATTTGCTGTTGAGCCAGTTGAATTTCTTTGTGCAGGGCCATGATCTCTCGCTGGATCTCAGCGGCATCTTCAGGGCTGATGGCAGGATGCTTCAGCTGAGTCTGCAGTCGTTGTTTCTGCATCTGCATGCGGGAAATTTCCAGAGCACTCAGGGCGTGCTTCGCTGAGGCTAGGCCTCCGCCTGTGGCAGAAGATTGATGAAGAATCTGCGTCAGAGCCGCTTCTTCTTCGGGATCCAGGCCAGTCAGGAATACATTGATGCCCACTGGGTCTAGGGGATCAAACTGACCATGCCAGATTAGGGCTAATAATTCGGTGCCAGTTAGGTCATGTAAAACGTCATCATGGGGTTGACTGCGTAACCAGTGCAGAACTTCGGCATCAGCCAGCGCCAGTTCGCAGAGAAGTAGCGCATTGCGGTCCTGACTGGTGAGGAGTTTTTTGCCAGGATGGTCGTTCTTTGGCCTTACGGCTTTTTCTTTACCTGCTTTGGGTTGAGTGCGGGCGATGAGTTTCCTCATCGTATCTTCTGGGATGCCGAGCCGCAAGGCCACTCGCTGTGCTGCTGTTTCTCTAGCGACAGGGCTTTCCAGTAATTGGATATTGATGGACATTTCTTCGGCAAAGCGGACACGTTCTCGCATTTCGTCCATGTTTCTTCGAGTGCCTACGACCTCGACTTGATAGTCGATAAAATCTCGTGCGGCTTTTAAGAGATCACCAAAGGCTGTAGGACCTTGTTTTCGAATCAGAGAGTCAGGGTCTTCACCGGCTGGAAGGGCGGCTACTTTGACGATCAGACCGGTGGGAGCCAGGATTTGAAAGGCTTTTTCAGCAGCTTTAAAACCCGCATTGTCCGAGTCATAGCAGAGCACGATTTCATCGGCCTGGCGTTTTAGTGCTTTAGCGTGGTGCTCTGTAAAAGCGGTACCTTGTCCCGCCACGGTATTGGAAAACCCGGCTTCGTGCAGCATGAGTGTATCAATTTGTCCCTCACAAACGATGGCTTGACCAGCCTTGGAAATTGGTCGCTTGGCTTTGTCGAATCCGAAAAGCACCTTGCTCTTGCTGAAAATGGGGGTCTCGGGCGAGTTCAGGTACTTGGCAGCCTTAGCGTCTTTGTCTAACATGCGACCACTAAAAGCAATGGTTTCCCCATTGTCGTTGCGGATGGGAAACATCAGTCGGTGGCGAAAGCGAGGATAGCAGTCGCCCCGCTCCTCGCTAAAGGCGAGAATGCCTGCATTAACGAGGAAATCTTGTCCGAATTTGTGTTTGGCTGCCCACTGTCTAAGTGAAATGGCATCGGGAGGTGCATAGCCGATCATCCAATTCTTCGCCACGGCTGAGGTAATGCCGCGGCCTTTGAGATAAGCCCGAGCATCCTCGGCGACGGGGCTTTTCATGAGTAGTTGGTGATACCAAGCGGCCAGTTCCTGATGGGCGCGGATCATTAGCGTGCGGATCTTGGCCTCCTTTTCAGCGTTGGCGTCCCAAACTTCATCCTGAATTCGGATGCCAGCAGCATCGGCTAAACGTTTGACGGCCTCCATGAAGGTCAGGCCATCATGCTCCATGACAAAGCGGAAGGCATTCCCGCCTGCTCCACAACCAAAGCAGTGGTAGGAATTGGTGGACGGTCTCACGTTGAAAGAGGGCGACTTCTCATTGTGAAAGGGACACAGCCCCACCCAGTTTGTCCCCGCACGGCGCAATTTCACCCCACGCCCGATCAGGTCCACGATGTCTGTGGCAGCGAGCACTTGTTGCAGGGTTTCTTCGGGAATGCGTGACATGAAAATAGAGCCCACAGAAAGGCGCGCACGCTCAGGAACTCAAGAGCGACTTCATTCGATGAGTGCCAAGTGCCGTCCTTTTAGATGAGGTTAGGTTTTTTTTAGGCCCTGTAACCGACTTTAAGCAGGAGACGATAAGTGCCTCCGCCAATGAGGCCTCCCAAAATTGGACCTATAAGATAAACGACGAACCAGCCGTTCCCATTGGCGGTGAAGGGAACACTTGCCCAACCAGCTAAGGATGAAAACAGACGAGGGGCTAAGTCACGAGCTGGATTGAAACATGCCATGGTCAGTGGACCGACTAATGAGATGAGTAGGGTGACGGTTAGGCCGATGTAGGCCGGTGCCAATCCTTGGGGTCGTTCATGGTTATTCGGGTCTGTAACGCAGAAGACGACCATCACTAAAACGGCTGTGCAAATCACCTCAATACCCAAAGCACGCCAAAAACTGACGATGGTTGCGGCTTCGGAAAGGGGTTTGCCGTTAGGATTGGGAAAGAATTCTCCAAAGGCAGCCGCACTCGCTTCGCTGCCAGGGAGTCCTCTGACGATGTGATTCGTGGATTCAAAGACCTGAATGGCGTCTCCAAACATCACATACACAACCGAGGCAGCTAAAAAGGCACCGATCATCTGCGCCGAAATATAGGGTAAAACTCTGCCTTTATTAAAACCCTGCCAAACACTGGCTGCGATCGTTACAGCTGGATTTAGATGCGCTCCAGAGAGAGCGGCTGTGCAGTGAATTGCAATCGCGATGCCAAGGCCCCAGACAATGGCGACCTGAAAGACGCCAGATTGCGCTCCAGTGGTAATGGCTGTAGCCACGCAGCCACAGCCAAAGAAAACTATGAGAAACGTGCCAACGAGTTCTCCTATGAGCGCAGTTTGAAGGGGTTTCATGTGGCTTACCTATGCGCTTGGTTGGCGTTTCATTTGATCGCGTCGTCCATCTGCATAGGCCGTGAAGACCGCTTTGATTTCATCCCTGACGCGTCTGAAGACGGACAAGATTTCTTCTTCACTGCCTGTGGCATGGGCGGGGTCATCAAATGGGTAGTGGTGGCGATTCAGCTGACCTGGAAATAAGGGGCAGGCTTGATCAGCGTTGCCGCAGACAGTGATGACAGTCTCCACCTCACGTTCAAGGAAGTCATTCATGTGCTTGCTGCTATGCGAACTGATATCAATGCCGATTTCCTGCATGGCTTGGATGCCAAGCGGATGAACGTAGCCGGCAGGCTTAGAGCCAGCGCTAGCGACTTCGAGAAGATCGCCCGCGACGGCGCGCAGAATGCCTTCAGCAAGATGGGAACGGCAAGAGTTGCCGGTGCAGAGGATGAGGACGAGTGGTTTATTCATGAAATATTAGCAGCAGTTAGATCCTGGGGCACAGCAGGACGCTGTTTCTGTCTTGGGAACAGGAGCGCATTCTCCAGGAATACAAATCCCACGGGCTAAGCAGTCGGTGTGTTTCGTGCCTAGCCGAAAGATCAGGGTGTCTCCAATGATGACTTTTCCCTCGATGGGAAACTGCGCCACAACGCCGTCTTCATATTCGATTTCGACAGGCAACTCGTGATGCGGAAGTACATCACCAGCTCGATCGAAGATGTTGGCCAATTTGCCTGCGATCAGGCGATGTTCGACATCATCATGAACCCAGGTTTGTAACAGACAGGTCTCCTGTGTGCGCCGAGTGCCGCCACAGTCGATGAAGCGCTTTAAAACGTGTCCAACTTCCGTGATATGAAAGTGCGCGGCAATGAGGCCGCCGTCGGGCAGCATGAATTGAATCGGCTTTTCTGAATGTGAGCGAAGAGCTGTGATGAGTTCAGCGATGTTCATAAAGTTTTTAGCAGCAGGTGTTTTTGTTGCCTCCGCAGGCCAACTTGTCGACACAACGGAGGAATTCGCCCAGACAGTCGCAGGCCAGTGAGTAATAGATGTTTAATCCGCGTTTCTCGCAGTTAAGCACACCTGCTTCGCGCATGAGTGACAGATGCTTTGAAACGGTGGACATATCTGATCCGACAAGTTCTTTCAAATCGCAGACACACTGCTCACCATTCATGAGTGACTCTGCAATGAGCAAGCGCGAGGGGTGTCCAAGTGCCTTGATAACTGCGCTGCGGCGTTCGGTAGTTTTGGCAGTGTCTAAAGGCATCTATTTGGTTATTTAGCCAAATAGATGCCTTTAGCAAACAGTATCTTTGCATTCATGCGGAACTTAATTGTCCCGATGGGTCGGTGTCGGCTTGCCAGGGCGGAAGTGCTCTTCGTGATCGAGAGTGGCTTGCAGGCCAAAGAAGTTGGCAGTGACCTGGCGCAGGCTTTCTTTCACGGCTTCCATTAGTGAAGCGGGATCTGCTTCAGCCCGCAGATTGATGATCAGTTGGCCGCCGGTTGTTGGCTCGTCGAGTTCCATCCCGAGTTCAGCTACATAATCACTACGCACGAGGTTGATGCTGGCAAGCTCGCCTGCGATGCCGTCATCAGGACTAAAGGTCATCTTAAAGTGGGCAATCTCCACTCCTGTGAGTTGCAGCCTGCCTTGGACGTTTGTGGCGAGTTGTTTGAGGAAGTCATTGGCTTCAAATTCATCAGCTGCTTTCAGTGTCACTGTAGCGTTGAGCCAGCCAAGAAGAGCTTCGCCATCGGCATAGACTTCGTAATCGACGGACATGGGATTCCGTCTTGCCTGTTCACCCGTCATCAGACTGGCGAAGAGTTCTTCAAGGCCTGTTTCAGCACGAGGAGAGGCCGTGATAATTTTGGCCAGAGGAAACTCCGTGGCAAGCACGGTTTGTAATTCGTCGCGTTCGGCATCAGAAAGAAGGTCGCTCTTACTAATGACGATGATGTCGGCTTCTTCGAGCTGCTTTTTGAAAATGTAGGCCACTTTGCTGGAAAAGGTCCCCCCTGCATCAAGCCCGAAGACTCGACGAGCACGCACTGGATCGACAAGCACGCTGAGCGGTGCCACGGTAAATGCATTGCCATAAAGGCGACGCAGAGGGTAGGTCACGGTGGCGACGAGATCAGTGCAGCTACCCACGGGCTCAGCAATGAACACGTCTGGTTTGGTGCTGTTGGTTAGCTTGCCGGCTGCATCGACGAGCGTGTTAAATCGGCAGCAAAAACAGCCGCCTGCAATTTCTTCGGTTGCGTAGCCTTGTCCACGCAGAAGCTTGGTATCCACTAGACCTCCAGCTTGATCATTAGTAATCAGACCGACGCGCAGTCCTTGATTGGTCAGATGCTTGGCGAGCTTGCCAACCGTGGTGGTCTTTCCGGCTCCGAGGAAGCCGCCGATCATGATGTAACGTGCTGGTGGTGACATGGGTGAAAATTAACGTATGCCAATCTAGGCATGTGTCATCCAATCTGACAAGAAAGATTATTCTTGATCGAAATGAAAGGTGCAGCAGCCGAGGTTCAGGGTGTTGTTATCAGCGCTTAGCTTGTTACGGAATGGGCTCGTGATTGTGACATGCACGAACTTGCCTGATTTTGCAGTCTCGATGATGCCCGCATCACGCAGGATTCGGATATGCTTTGATACGTTGTATTGGCTGATGCTGAGACGTGTCACGAGGTCCCCCACAGTGAGTTCTTTGCCAAGTAGTTCGCGAACGATTCTCCAGCGGCTTGGATCTCCTAATGCCTTAAGGTAAGGCACGCAGTGGGGTTCTTCATTGGACATGGGGTGAACCAATCCTCCTTAATTACACAGATTTCATGAGGAAGTGCTCCAAGCTGTCCACTAGGGCTTCCCAGCTTGCATCGATCACATTGCTGGAGACGCCGACCGTGCCCCAGGTGCGATTGCCATTGCTGCTGACGACAAGCACGCGGGTCTTGGCTGCGGTGCCGCTGCCGCTATCGATGATACGCACTTTATAATCTTCGAGGTGCATCTGAGCGATCTGTGGGAAGTGTGGCAGGAGCGCTTTTCGCAAAGCTTTATCCAAGGCATTCACGGGCCCGTCGCCTTCATCGACCGTGTATTCGGCCTTACCGTTGACTAGGAGTTTGACAGTCGCTTCGGTGGTCTCGCTAGTGCTGCCAGGATGATGACGATGCGTGGTGTGATACTCGATAAGTTCGAAAGACTTGGCTGCATGGCCAAGTTGGCGGCGGATGAGGAGTTCAAAGCTGGCTTCTGCGGCCTCAAACTCGTAACCTTCACTCTCGAGACGTTTGACTTCAGCGAGGATTTTTTGCACATCCGGTGATCCTTTGACCAGCGGCAATCCCATAGCTTGAGCTTTAATCAGGACGTTGGTTTGTCCAGACATGTCAGAGATGGTGATGATGCGCTCATTGCCCACCAAGGCAGGATCCACATGCTCATAGGTACGAGCCAACTTTTGCACCGCATGGACATGCAGTCCGCCTTTGTGAGTGAAAGCTGCGAGTCCGACATAAGGAGCGCGGATGTCATGTGGCACATTGGCCAGCTCATCGACAAAGTAGGCCAGTTCGCGCAGACGGGTCAGATCCATGCCCAACTCAATGCCCATTTTCAGCTGAAGCGTTGGCATGATGGTGATCAGATTGCAATTTCCCACGCGCTCGCCGTAGCCATTGATGGTGCCTTGAACTTGATTCGCTCCGGCCCGCACCGCTGCGAGCGCATTAGCCACACCGACCCCGCCGTCATTATGGGTGTGAATGCCGACTGGCTTGCCAAGATGGGCGATGACCTTCTGGGTCACTTCTTGCACAAACTCAGGTAAAGCTCCACCGTTTGTCTCACAGAGAACGATCAGGTCCGCACCTGCATCCGAAGCCGCTTTGACGGTCTTCAGTGAGTATTCAGGATCTTCTTTGAAGCTGTCAAAGAAATGCTCGGCATCGTAAAGCACTTCACGGTCATGCTTTTTCAAATACGCGACGGTATCTGAAATCATGGCCAGATTTTCCTCCAGACTTACTTGGAAAACTTCAGTCACATGTAGAGGCCAGGTTTTGCCAACAATGGTGACCGCAGGAGTCTGCGCATCCAACAGCATCTGCACTTGAGCATCCTCTTCGACTTTGATCTTACCACGGCGGGTCATGCCAAAGGCCGTGATCTTGGCATTCTTCCAAGTGCGCTTGGCAGCTTCCTCGAAAAAGGCGGCATCTTTCGGGTTTGAGCCAGGCCAGCCTCCCTCAATGTAATGAACACCAAACTCATCGAGTCTTTCAGCAACACGGATTTTATCTAACGTACTAAAAGAGATTCCGGTGCCCTGGGTGCCGTCGCGCAGGGTGGTGTCGTAAATGGTAACTGATGCTGACATAGAAATAAAAAAACTTAAAGAAGGGTTAACAAAGGGCTTGGTAGAAGGAAAGGGAATAGAACAATGAAGTGACCGATAAAGTCAGTTCGGCAACGCTCGTGGTCTGGAATGTCGAGCGATTCGTGCAAAGCACACCGACAATCAGCTGTGACGGACTCCACCCGTTGCGTTAGGCGCAGGGGAGCCCGTCCGATAATTCGGATAGCGATGCGGATGATGGTTTGAACCATGAGAGTATGAAATTTAAGACAGCTCCACGTTCTGGCAACTTCTCTTTTAATGTGTCTAAAGCGCGCTGAAGAAAGAGCCTGCCGTTAATCTCACGTATGGTTTGGATGAAATTATTCTTTCATCTTCTTCTCATCGCAGGAAGCGCTGTCGCTGCCTATCCAGAGAAAACTGCGGATACCCCTGGAAACAGGATGTTGCAGAGTTATTGGAAACGCCAGGTCCACGAGATCGAGGAAACGGGCGGCCTGAAAGACATCCAAACGGCGGATGATTGGAAGACAAAGGCACCACGCTATCGGCAACAATTGGCCGAGATGCTTGGACTTTCGCCGCTGCCTGAGCGCACACCATTAATGGCAACAAAGACAGGTGGTTTCTCGGGCGAAGGCTATCGAGTAGAAAACATGCATTATCAGGCAGTGCCTGGTCTTTATGTGACGGCAAACCTTTATCTTCCTGAGAAGACGGATAAGCCAGCTCCGACCATCCTTTATCTTTGTGGGCATGCCAATGTGGTCAAGAATGGAGTCAGTTTTGGAAACAAGACAGGCTATCATCATCACGGAGTTTGGTTTGCTCGGCATGGTTACGTCTGTCTAATCATTGACACCGTGCAGCTCGGCGAAATTCGTGGGGAGCATCATGGTAGCTATAGCAAAGGGCGCTGGTGGTGGTTTTCTCGTGGTTACACGCCAGCAGGACTGGAGGCTTGGGCAGGGATTCGTGGGCTGGACTTTCTGGAAACTCGTCCAGAGGTGGATAAGACGCGCTTCGGTGTGACTGGACGTAGCGGCGGTGGTGCCTACTCCTGGTGGGTTGCGGCCCTGGATGAGCGGATCAAAGCAGCAGCGCCCACAGCTGGGGTGACGACGATCAGGAATCATGTGGCCGACGGTTGTGTGGAAGGTCACTGCGATTGCATGTTTTACGTGAACACCTACCGATGGGATTTTGATCGTCTCGTGGCCTTGGTTGCGCCCCGACCACTGTTGATCTGTAACACGGACAAAGATCTTATTTTTCCTATCGACGGCGTTTTCAAGATCTACCAAAACGTGCGTCGCGTTTACTCGTTACTCGGAGCAGATGATCAGATCGGGCTACAAGTAGCCGAAGGGCCACATAAAGATCTACAGCCGCTGAACAATGGAGCTTTCCACTGGTTTGAGCGACATCTCAAAGGAGCTGATCCCATGGCAGTGCTGAATGAAGGCGCCGTGAAGTCTCTAGAGCCTGAGCAACTGCAGGTTTTCAAAGAACTGCCGAAAGACGAGAAAAACACGACGATTGATCAAAGCTTTGTCACCAAAGCAGTCGCGCCATCCGTGCCTGACTCAAAGGAGTCATGGCTGACTCAGCGGGACTTATGGATGCAGGCTTTAAAGTTGAAAGTTTTTTCTGGTTGGCCACGAGAAGCCTCTACCGCAGTGCCCGTTAAAGAAGGGAGCAGTGACCGTGATGGCATTCAAATGTCGGTCTATGACTTTGATTCGGAGCCAGGTATCCGTCTGCGACTGTACCTCACCCATCGTGCTGGATTACGGTTGGAGGATCTTGAGCTCGTCGCACTGAATGTTCTGGATGCGAAGGGTTGGCAGGATTTCTGTCAAACCTATGCATCTCATTTTGGCAAACACATTGAAACATTCCCGAGTTCACAGCCAGACAACAAGGCCTTTGAAAGTGAGAAGAAGATGTTTGAGTCCTTCAAATGGGGCATGGCCTATCTTTGTCCACGTGGGATCGGCAGCACGGAATGGACTGGCAGTGAGAAAGCGCAGATACACAGACTGCGGCGCTTTTATCTGTTGGGGCAAACGTTGGATTCGATGCGTGTCTGGGACATCCGGCGGAGTGTGCAGGCGCTGAAGCAGATCTCAGGTATGGAAAAAAAGCCGCTATGGATTCAAGCGCATCGGGACATGGCAGCTGATGCCGTCTATGCCTCACTCTTTGAGGAAGGGATCTCGCGTCTAGATTTACACGAAATGCCCAGCAGTCATGAGTCAGGTCCAGCGTATCTCCATATTTTGAAACATCTGGATCTTCCTCAAGCCGTAGCTATGGCAGCAGAAAGAACAAGGGTAATCGTTTACGCTGCCAATGATCCTGTTTGGAGTTACCCAACAGGGATCGCTGAGCTCTTGAAACTCCCTGAGAAGCAGTGGCAGGTTAGGAAGCCGATGCCGATTGAGTGATAGGCATATAAAAAAACGCCCGGCAGGTCATGCCGGGCGCCTTAGGATAAATGTTGCTGGATGGAAAACTAGGTTGGCGGAACTTCTCCAGCCGGTGCCGCTGAGCCACCTTGACCACCAGCGATACTTGTTGGCAGGTTACTGCCTGGAAGGCTCTGTGGATCGTCTTGGCGATGGCGAGCTTTGAGGGATTTCTTAGCACCGAAGTAATAGCGAACGCCACCAACGAGGCTGTAGAAACTAGCGTCACCTAGGGCGCCATCGGCGAAGAGAGCCAGACCTGCGACGGGTGTTTGGTATTCGAGGTGTGCCGTGTAGAAGTTGCGCTCAAAGCGATTCTCATAACCGATGCGGACAACCAGGTCGTCGATTGGGTAGATGGCAGCGTAGAGGCGTGCCGCCACAAAATTGGTCTCATTGGCCAAGCGACCACCGAGCTTTGGATTGTCGAAGTGATTGTCGAAGTGGTTGTAACCAACAAAAGCACCGAGGGTGATGTTATCGAGATAGTATTCGCCTTCGACGCCAACGACGACGTCATTGAAATCAGTGCTGGTCAGCCCACCTGCTGCCAGACCGAGAAGGCCTTTGGATGGGCGGCGGCTGAAGAAGTGAGCGCCATAACCATAAATGTCGGATTCAGCAGCACGAGCATAAAGGCCGTCGATCTGGACACCGAAGCTTTTGCCGACTGGCAGAGAGAGGGCACCACCGACACCGCGCGTGTAGGTGTCATTGACTGATCCATAATGGAAGTCGATTTTGCCATTCACAGCAGACACTGCTGCATCCGTGATGGAGCAGGTGGCGCATTCTTGAATGGTTGGGGCAGTTCCAGCAGAGGCATTGAATGCCAAAGACAGCAGGGAGACGGCTAGAGTGCAGCCTATAAGTGTGGATGTGGTGATGTTTCTCATGATGGAAATCTATTTAGACGGTGAAGCAGAGAAATAGCAAGCACTAAACTTAGAACCGGATGCCTACACGCATGCCAACAGTTATAGGTGCTCCATTTTCGCCAACGTTGTTAGTCGAAGCTATAGGGATATAGTCAGTATTGAATGCATTGTTGGTGAAGGCTTCTACAAACCAAGCGTTTTGCCGAAGCCCCAGTCTAAAGTTGGCAAGCGTGTAAGCGTCTTGAGTGAAGTTGTTTTGAAAGTCGTATTGAAACGAGCCAAGGGTCTGTATATCGACCCTAGCATACAGGCTCAATCTTCCCGATAGCGGCTGGTTGAAAAGGGCGCCTAAAGCAAAGCTATACTCTGGAGCGTAAGGTAGAGGGGTGCTGCCGACAGGGACGCCATTCTTTAAGGTTGATTTTGCCAATTCTGTGGTCTGCCAGCTTGCACTGCCGAAGAATGTCATGCGTGAACTTAGCCGTAGCGCTAGAGTTGTTTCCAAGCCACTTGATGTAGCTTTACCCACGTTTTGAAGAGCACTCAGACTAGGGCTGATGCTTTGGGTGATTTGTAAATTCTGCCAGTCCGTAAAAAAGGCGGCCGCAGCGAACGAAAGTTTGTTTTTCAAGGCGTGCCCCTTTAGACCGAGCTCATAACTCAGACTGCGCTCTTCATCATATTCTGCGGGTCCGACGTTGTTGAAGCCGCCTGCCTTGTAACCACTGGCTAGACTTAGGTAGGTTATCAGGGATGGGCTGAATTGGTAACTGATGGCCATTTGTGGTGTTACTTGGCTGAATGACTGGTTGGCTTTCAACTGTCGTGCCGGACTGACAAAACTGATGACGGAGGTCTGGGAATTGACTTCCTTTTTCTCATGATCCCATCGCAGTCCAGTCTGTTAGACTTAGCCGTTCTTTCCACGTTAGGGTGCCTTGAGTGTAAATTCCTAGTCCTAGTTGAGTCAGCTCAGTCTGTGCAGATCGAGGGTATGGAATTGGGATTGCCGGAAAGCTATTTTGGATGTTCTGGCGGTAATCATTATGAAATAGCATCAAGCCAGCTTGCCAACTCAGCTTCAGTTCCTCATTCAGCGTGATGGTTTCATTGAGTGGATTGGCAAAGCGGAACTCTTGTGTCCATGTGCGCATTTGTTCCTGATTGAGCTGTGTCACTAATGGCGTTGCTGTGTAATCTAGATCGCTAGCCTGATCTGTTTTCCAGCCGACATAACCAGTGGTCGATGTAAAATCAAAAACATCGGCATGGTAGATCACTTGCAGCGTTGGCATGATGACGTCTCGCATGCTGTTCCCTCTAAAATCTTGTTGTATTTCATGAGGTCTCTGCCGTAGGGCTTTTAAATCGGTAAAGACTGGTTCGCCGTCGCGATCTGATTTACCAGTGACGATAAGATGAACTTCAAGCCTTTCATCAGGTGTCCACAAAAACTGGGCTTTGCCAAATTTAGCACTGCGATTGTCTGCATCCCGCCCAGTTAGTGTATTTTTGCTGTAGCCATCTCGTTCAGTGAGTCCGCCTGCTAAACTTAAACCCAAATGATCTTGAATGAGAGGTCCTGAAACGCTGCCTCGAAAGTCCCAGAGATTGTAGTTTCCGAAGGTTGTTTGGAATTCACCCCCAAACGTGGTTCGGGAAGGTTGTTTGCTCGTGATGTGGATGCCACCTCCTACGGTGTTCCTTCCGAACATCGTCCCCAAGGGGCCTCTTGTAAGGTCAATCTGCGCCACGTCAAGTAAGCTGAGACTGGAAGAACTCGAATGAAACTGCGGTACGCCGTCGATAAATGTCGTCACACCTGGATTGAAGCCCGATCCGCCAATGCCTCTCACATAGGGCAGACTAAGTCTTCGTGAGGTAGATTCGGCTATGAGAGTGTTAGGCGCGTAAGTGGAAGCTTCATTAACCGTTCAAACCATGGCCGATGTCAGAAATTCGGTAGTTGATATTGTTGCACTCAATGGCTGTTTTAAGAGATTGCCAGATATCTTCGGGGCTAAGATGAAAGCAGGCTCGATTTGAGTCACCTCTATGGCACAAGGCGCCTTTAAAGCTTTGGGAATGCTTGATCGCTCATCCTGGTCTGCATGACCCACCCATGGAATGGGTAGAGTCAATAAAAGGCAGAAAAAGTATCGCGTGTTAAGCATTCTACAGACATATGAAAGTGAATCTTTTCTAGCAATGCAATTCAAGCTTTAGATCGATGGGTGTATTTTAGTGAGGTTTTGGTGGAGAACTTGGGTTGAGATTTGGTGGAGGACTTCGTTTAATGAAATGCTTATGCCAACCATTGCTATTTTAGGAACATTTGACTCCAAAGGTCCCGAACATGAATTCCTCTCAGATCAGATTCGTGCAGCTGGGTATCGCACGCTGCTCATTAATGCTGGCAGTCTTTCGGCGCCAAGTCTTCAGCCAGACATTTCGGCAGAGGAGGTGGCGGCTGCGGCAGGAGGCGATTGGCAGGCTGTTCTGTCGCGGCAGGATCGAGGGGAGTGCGTTGTTTTAATGGCTCGCGGGGCGACTAAGGTTGTGGCTGAGTTGGTGGAGGCGGGGCGGGTGCACGGGATCATCTCATTGGGTGGTGGTGGTGGCACGGCGATCTGCACGGCAGCGATGCGTGCTTTACCGATTGGTTTTCCGAAGGTGATGGTAAGCACGCTAGCCAGTGGTAACACAGCCCCTTATGTCGGCACGAAGGATATTGTCATGATTCCGGCGATCGCTGATGTCGCAGGAATCAATCGTCTGACGCGGGTGATTTTTGAAAACGCTGCGGGTGCTATTTGTGGCATGGTGGCCGCAGCAGAGAGGCGGAAGGCTCAACCGACCTCGGATAAACCTTTGATTGTAGCAAGTATGTTCGGCAATACGACCGCTTGTGTGACCGAGGCGAAGCAGTGGTTGGAGGCTGCAGGTTACGAGGTGTTGATCTTTGCCGCGACGGGTAATGGCGGTCGGGCCATGGAAAGTCTGGTCGAAAGTGGTCTGGTTTCAGGTGTTCTAGATATCACGACGACGGAGTGGGCGGACGAACTTTTGGGCGGCGTGCTGAGTGCTGGACCAGAGCGCTTAGATGGTGCAGCGAAAGCTCGTGTGCCTGCGATTGTGACGCCTGGTTGCCTAGACATGGTGAACTTTGGCGAGCCCCAAACAGTGCCTGCTAAGTATGCAGGACGCTGTTTTTATCATCACAATCCGCAGGTAACACTGATGCGAACCTCAGCTGAAGAATGCTCACAGTTGGGCAAGATTATTGCTGAAAAGGTCAATGCTTACACGGCGCCAGTGACCGTTCTGTTACCGATGAAGGCCATCAGTGTCATCAGTGCGGAAGGCAAACCGTTCCATGATTCCCAGGCAGATCAGGCTTTGTTTACGGCGTTAAAGGCGCATCTGCGTTCAGGCATCCCAGTCATTGAGATGGATGTGGAAATCAATGACCCGCAATTTTCACAAGCCTGCGCCGAGGCACTTTTAGAGAATATCAAAAATGGCTGATTGGCGGGGTTAGATTCTCCTTCGTTGCAGGATGGGAAGTCTGGGTTTAAGGCATAGCACTGCCTGTGAATCCAAACTTAAACGAAGCCGACACACCCTTTGACCTCGCCATGCGCCCGGCGGACTTCGATGACTTTCATGGTCAGACGAAAGTGAAGGAGCAGCTTCTCGTCATGGTGGAGGCGGCTAAAATGCGCGGAGAACCGCTGGATCATGCGCTGCTTTGCGGGCCACCAGGATTGGGGAAGACGACTTTGGCAAACCTGATCGCCAGTGCCGTTGGTTCAAAACTGCATACAACCAGTGGTCCCCAAATCGAAAGGGCAGGGGATCTGGCAGGTATCTTGACGAATCTTCAGGCGCGCGATATTCTTTTTATCGATGAGATTCATCGATTGCACCCCAGCATTGAAGAGTATCTGTATCCGGCGATTGAGGACTTCCGACTCGACATCATCATTGACCAGGGGCCAAAGGCGCGCACGATTCGCATTGATTTACCGCCTTTCACACTTGTCGGTGCGACGACTCGGGCAGGCATGCTGACGGCGCCAATGAGGTCTCGATTTGGCATTCCGAATCGGTTGGATTATTACACGGTGGATGAATTGCAGCATATTCTGATGCGTTCAGCCCGACTCATGGCGGTGCCGATGGAGGACGGTGGGGCACGTGAAATCGCTCAGCGGTCACGAGGCACACCCCGCATCGCCAATCATTTGCTGCGTTGGGTTCGTGACTTTGCTCAAGTCAAGGCGCAAAGTGTGGTCACGCAAGCAGTAGCCAGTCAGGCTTTAACGATGCGCGATATTGATGAGACAGGACTGGATGAAATGGATAAGCGTTTCCTAGAGGCGTTGATTCATAAATTTGATGGCGGGCCTGTCGGGCTCAATAGTGTGGCCGTGGCCGTTGGCGAAGATGCATCCACTCTTGAGGATGTGCATGAGCCCTATCTCGTCATGCAGGGCTTTATCAAGCGCACTCCTCGTGGTCGTGTGGCCATGCCCGCAGCGTACCGGAAGCTAGGGCTGGTGCCGCCGCTCAGTGGTCAGACAGAGCTTTTTTAACTGCGTTTTTGATTCCTTGGTTCAGGGATACGAGCGAGAAGTAGCATTGAAATCACGGCACAGACTGCAGCCAGACACGCAACTGCATGGAAGGATTGGGTGATGCGATAGACCTGACCACTGAGGGTAGTGGCGAGCAAAAGTGAGAAGACATTGAAGAATCCTAGAATTGCCTGAAGGGCCGAACGACGTTCGGTAGGGCATAGCTCAGCGGCTAGCGTCAGGTCGCCAACACGATCTAGGAATAGCCCGAATCCTAGAGCGAAATAAGCCACGGTGAAGCCTGGGAAGGTTTCATTCAATCCGACCCAAAGGCAGAGAGCCACACAGACAATGCGGGAGCATTGCAGCAGAACCTTTCCGCCGCTGCGGTAACCGACATAGCCTGCTAGCAGGCTGCCCAGAACAGTGCCAATAGCTTGCCAGGTGACGAAGCTCCCTTCATCTGCCTCAGGACGTCCGGTAACTTGGAGAGCGTGGATGGTTAAAAAGGAGACGAGCATCAAGAAGCCGTTCCCAAAAAAGCGGGCAAAAACGAGCTTTTTGAGGTGGCGCTGTTGCCTGAAAAGGGCAGGCAACTCACGCAAATATTGAGCATAAGAGATGATCGGTCTTGGGGCCACAGGATGGCCCAACTGCTCCTTCATGGGGAGCTGTGCCAGCCAAGAGATAAAGAGTAGTGCAAAGGCCGCTAAATGCAGCCAAGCATAGCCCATGCGCCCTGGGATATGAGTCAGCACTTGGTGGATCATCGTTCCTGCGCCGACTGCGATGACCGCCTGCATGATGTAGCGGGCCGACCAGCCGGCTGCGCGGACTTTTTCTGGCACCATCCGAGTGACCATCTCCATCCATGCTACGACTGTCAAGCCGCCAATGAGGCCTGATACCACTGGGGTCAGAACCACAAGCGGCAGTAGCCAGCTTCCGTCCAGGTTTGTGGCAAACATTAAAATGAGACCTGTGATCAGGTAAGGCAGACGCTGGAGTAGTCCAAAGCCCAGCACCCAGGGTTTGAATCGGTCCAGTCTCTCTACGACAGGTGCAATGAAAAGGCCGGCACAGGCAAAGGCTGCTGGCAGCAGCACTGGCATCACTGCTATGACCCATGGCAGGCCTCCGAGGGTCTGAACCATCTTTGGCATGACGCTTTCAGGAGCTAAAAAAGCGGTGCCACCCATGTAAAACCCACCTTCCAGCACATGGCAGAGGAAATTCCTCCGCACATAAGGTGAGTTGTGGTGGGTGATATTGGATTCAGACATGAAGATCAGTGGCTGACTAGATTGCGCCTACTTGCTCGAGCCAATCCTTTAAATTGTAATAATTTGTTACTCTCGCCACTTTCGAATCTTTAATTTCAAAGAATGCTCCGACTCGTAGCCGATAGACTTGCCCCTTAGCAGGTGGTAACCCTTCGTCCGTATCGAGGTAGGTGCCAGAGATATAGAATTCTGCAGAACCACGCGTGCCTTCTGCATTGGCAAAGACCACTAGCTCCTCGACCCTCTCGGCATAGCAGCGGTCCATGCGTTGAAGGAAGGCTCGAAAGTCATCGATGCCCACACGAGATTCACCTTGATTGATGTCATGCACCACATCGTCAGTGAGCAGGTTCAGCATCGCAGACCGATCGCCCGAATTAAAGACCGCATAATATTGATTGATGAGTGCTAGCGCTAGTGTCTGAGAATCAGTCATGCAATCAAGTCTGCATGGCGGTGGGTTGAGCGTCAATCAGAGAGAGTGTGTCAAGCAGATTGGAAATGAGCAATAATGAATCATTTTAATTGAAATCCAAGGTTGCATAGCGCGCAGGCTCCAGCTTTGAATCAGACATGGAATCGATTCCCTCTCCGTCTTCTCATGATACTATCCTGTGTCCAGTCACGCCTTGGTACTTCAAGCGGATGAGCATGATGGCGGGTATGATTGCTTTGTTTGGGCTTTATTTCTTGTATGACGGGAAGGTTGGTTATCCCAAGGCTAATGAAATTGCAGATAAGAAAACCTGGTTTGATGAGGTGGTCTTGAAGACCTTTGATGAGGCCAAATCTGCCGGCAAACTTGAGGCCTGGACGGAAAGTGCCAAATCCCAAGGTTGGCCGACTGGCCGTGATACCGAGCCGCCGCGATGGATTTCCTATGCGGCAAAAAATGGCTGGCCAGAGAAGCCGCATCGCTACACCCCCGAGGAAATCCAAGGTCAATTCTATTGGGGTGGCGGAACTTTGCTTGTCGGACTTTTTGTGGCTGGTCTGATGCTTTTGAATAAAAACAAAGTCCTGTGTGCTGAAGCTGATCACTTCATCACACCTGAAAAGAAGAAGGTTTTTTTTGCGGATGCTTTCCGGATTGACAAGCGGAAATGGGATAATAAAGCGCTTGCCTACGTCTGGCACAAACCTGAAGGCGGAACAGCTTCCAAGGTTATTATTGATGATTTGAAATACGCAGGTGCAGGACTTGTTTTGGATCGACTGATGGCCAACTTCAAAGGTGAATTGATCGAGAAGCAGGCCGAACCTGTCGAAAATTCGACAGAGGCAAGCACAGAGTCTATCTGAAGTTTCCGTTTCTGCACTTTACGAATCTAGTCAAAAAAGAAGGAATTCTTTCTTGCCAAAGAGAATCCAGCCGCTAACTCTCCGCCGCACCCATTCCCCAATACACTATGGCAGATAACATCCAAGACAAAGTCCGTGACATCATCGTCGAACAACTCGGCGTTAACCCAGAACAAGTAACTCTGGAAGCAAAGTTTATCGAAGATCTTGGCGCTGATTCCCTCGACACCGTTGAGCTCGTCATGGCCTTTGAAGAGGAATTTGGAATCGACGTTCCAGATGAAGAGGCTGAAAAGCTCATCTCTGTTGGTGATGTTGTCCGCTTCGTCGAAGAAGCAGCCGAATAATTCGAACTTTATTTCAATCATTCCAAAAGCAGGCGGGAGACCGCCTGCTTTTTTCGTGTGTTCCAGTGAGCCTTTTTTCTGATCTATGACGTTTTCTAATCCTTGGTTTTTCGCAGCTGTTCTTGGTGTATTGGGAGTCTTTCACCTCGAGTTGATCGTTACGCTCCTGAATTTAGCCCGCTTAGGTCGCCCGTTGTCCCCAGCACTAGCCGAGGTTTTTCCAGAGAAAACTCGCGAAAAATTGCAGGAGTATATCACTGATGGCAAGAAGGTGGATTTCTCCAAAGATGCGGCCTTTCTTGTGGCGCTGATTCTTTTTTGGTGGGGTGGTGGTTTTGGTTGGTTGCAGTCTTGGGCCAATAGCCTTTTGTTCGGACCTGTCGAGACCGCTGTGGTTGTCATCTTATTCGCTTTGATGGCACAGATGTTGATCGGACTGCCTTTCGAGATCTGGGATACTTTTGGGGTGGAAGCTAAGCATGGGTTCAACCGCACTAAGCTTGGAACTTTCATTCAAGATCAACTCAAGGGCATACTTCTGATGGCTGTCATGGGGCTTCCTGTCGTTTGGGTGATCGGCTGGTTCTTCCAGACCCAGGTTCAGGCAGCGCTTTATGCTTGGTTATTCATGGCTAGCTTCAGTGTTCTCATGACCTTCTTGGCTCCGCGAGTTCTAATGCCACTTTTTTATGACTTTAAACCTTTAGAAACGGGCGAACTGCGTGATGCTATTTTGGCTCTGTCTGAGAAGCTCGATTTTCCCGTGAAGGAAGTCAGCGTGGTGGACGGCTCTAAGCGCTCTTCGAAAGCGAACGCCTTTTTTGCTGGCTTTGGTAAAACGCGACGAGTTGCCCTCTATGATACTCTGATTGCTAGCCACAGCACCGACGAGATTGTGGCCGTGCTGGCGCATGAGATTGGCCATAATAAACGCCACCATGTGCCTATAGGGATGGTGGTCGGGTTGGCTGAAATGGGACTGATGCTATTTCTGCTGAGTTGGGTGCTTAAATCTCCAGGTTTTTTCTCGGCCTTTGGTGTTTCTGGTTCACCTGTTGGTATGGGGCTGGTGCTCTTTGGAATTCTTTACCAGCCACTGGGAATTCTGACAGGTCTTTTGGGGCTGGCCTTAAGCCGAAAGAACGAGTTTGAGGCAGATGCTTTTGCGGCAGCCGCCCTCGGCACTCCGATCCCTTTGATGGAAGGATTGAAGCGGCTCTCTCGCGATCATTTAACCCATCCTCAGCCTCATCCTCTAGCCGTTTTTTTGCATTACAGTCATCCACCCTTAGTGGAACGGTTAGCGGCATTGGAGAAACTGTAGCTTCTCTAGCGTATATGCGGCAGGGATGTGCCCGCTCTCAAACTCAAGCTTTGCCTGCCCTGTTGCATTGACAAGGCTGTTAGGGAGACTCAATTGGAGCTATGGTATTGCCTGCTTGGTTTCTGCGCCTTCTTCTTTTTTCCGTCTTGGTTGTGGGTCTGCTACGCTTTCATCAGCAAAGGTCCGCCCGTCAGCTTCGGATTGATGTAGCGAGTTCAGAAGGTCGTCTGCTGATGGGCAATGGTGCGGAGCCTGCGACGTTGGACCCGCATCTAGCAACCGGGGTGCCTGAGCACCATATCTTCGATGCACTCTTTGAGGGGCTGGTCGCTACTACGGTGGAAAACCCAGACGCCAACGGTCCTGGTGTGGCCACGCACTGGTCCTCGGTGGACTTTACCATCTGGACCTTTCATTTACGCCCGAGTGCCAAGTGGAGTGATGGCGTGAAATTGAGTGCCCATGACTTTGTTTATGCGTTTCAGCGGATCTTATCCCCAGAGCTTGGCGCAGAGTATGCAGAGATGTTGTATCCGATGGTGAATGCTCGCGAGTTTAATGAAGGTAAGCTGAGCGACTTCTCAGCCGTAGGCGTGAAAGCTCTGGATACCCATACTTTGCGCATCACTTTGAATGGTCCTGCGCCCTATTTACCATCGATGCTAAAGCACTATGCTTGGTATCCGGTGCCACGCCATGTGATCGAGCGTTTTGGCAAAATGACGGATCGGGACACGCCGTGGACGCGTGTGGGCAATATGGTTGGGAATGGCCCTTTTAAACTGAAGGGATGGAGATTTACCCACTCGATCACGGTGGATCGGAACCCTCACTATTCGGATGCGGCTGCGGTGAAGCTCAATGAACTGACGTTTGTGCCGATCTCCAGCGATGCGACGGAGGAGCGCGCTTTCCGAGATGGCCAGATCCACATGACCGAGACGATCCCTCTGTCCCAGATTCCCATGTATCGGGAAAAGCACCCTGAGTTCTACCAAGAGAACGCTTTGCTTAGCACCTACTTTTATCGATTTAATACCACGCAGCCGCCGATGAATAATCCCTTGGTTCGGCAAGCGCTGGCTTTGGCCGTCGATCGTGCCGGCTTGATTCGCAATATCCTGCGTGCAGGCCAGAAGCCGACGACTGGATTCACGCCTCCTGGAGCAGGGGAAGGTTACGCGGCACCTGACATCCTCCGGTTTGACCCAGAGAAAGCAAGGCGACTGCTGGCTGAGGCGGGTTATCCGGGGGGGGAAGGGTTCCCCCAATGTGAGATCCTCATCAACACCAGCGAATCTCACCGCACGATTGCCGAGGCTATTCAGGAGATGTGGAAAAAGCATCTCCAAGTGGAAGTTGGGGTGCTCAATCAGGACTGGGGCGTCTATTTGGAGTCTCAAAAGCAACTCAACTATCAAATCGCCCGCGCTGGCTGGGTGGGTGACTATCTGGACCCATACACCTTTCTTAGTCTCTGGCAGTCAGGTGACGGGAATAATCAGACGGGCTGGAGTAGCCCCAGTTATGATGGTTTTTTGCAGGCCTCCCTGCGTGAAGGAGATGCGAAAAAGCGACTGGCTCTTCTGACTCAAGCGGAAACCATTCTGCTTCAAGAGTTGCCCATTTTACCTGTGTATTGGTACGTTCGTCCGATCCTTATCCGACCAGAGGTTCAGGGATTGAAGTCGTCTCTGCTGGAGCATCGCTGTTATAAAGCGATCTTCTTAAAATCGAGCCAATAAGGGCAGCTTAGTTCGATCTAGGCTTCTGCGTGAGTGCGCTTTTCCAGTTCAAAAGCTTTGTTGCCGTGGCGGCCTCATAGTCGGCTTGTGCGCGGAAATATTCAGCCTGTGCATCGACTTCAAGGAGTCGGCCATCAAAGGTAGCTTGCTCACGAATTTGCAGGGCTAGGAGGTCCGTAGCGCCTTGTTCAAGACGTTTGGCTTCTGCTTGCTCAAGCTGGACTGCTAGCTCGACATTGCGAGATGTTTGGCCGATTTGTTCATGCGCAGCTTTTGTCGCCGACCAGGCATCGCGGATTTCAGCAACGATGCGTTCACGGGCGAATTTGGCGTCGTTGCTTAGACGTTCCAGTTCGGCGTCGATGGTCTGCAATCGGCCTTGAGCTTCGTTTCTTTGCAGTGGCAAACGGAATTCTAGTCCAATGCTAGATTCGGTGTGTTTTCGGTCTTTGTAGGGCCCTGTGCCGAGGTTCTCGCTGACGCTTGCCGTGAGGTCAATATTTGGCATGAGGTTGTTTTTGGCAAGCTGACGATCAATGCCGAACTTCTCCTGAACGAGGCGAATGCGGAGTAACTCTGGACGCAAGGCGAAGGCAGTCGCGGTCGCTTGCCCGACTTTGCTTTCAATTGGCATGGATGCTTTCGGGAACCTGTCAGGAAGATGCTGACGGGTGATTACGACGGGGTCGTCGTTGGTATCTCGATAAAAGAGGGATAATTCGATGCTGGCAGCTTCAAATCGGCGGCGAGCCTGCACGGCAGTGAGTTGCCGACTGATGACGAGGCGCTCATTGTCAACTTTGACGATGGGCGCGAGTTGACCTTTTTTAGCTAACTCAGCAATGGAGGATTCGCGATCTTTGGCGATGCGGACTAGATTTTCGGTAACGCCCAAACGAAGCCCCATGGCGACCCAATTGTAGTAGGATCGCATGGCGGTGCGGACGATGTCCAAATGCTGTCGCTGGATGAATGGATCGGCGATCTCCTGATCGAGTCGGGCCTTCCAAAGGGTGGCGCGTCTTGAATCGATGGAACTGTCACGCAAAAGGTTAAGTCGAATACCTGCACGGAGTTCGCCATCTAAGAGCGTTCGGTTTTTGTCATAATCAGCCAATGAACCGCTGCTGATTCTGTAGCCAGCGAAGACATTCCCTCCCCAAAAGGGTAGGGGTTGATCAAAGACGAAGTCGCCGCTGCTACCGTCGTAATAGCCTGTGGGATTGAATGAACCACTGGTTTTGAAATTTAAGTCAAAAGCACCACTGGCCTGCCGTAGCCGACCCGCGGCGATGTCCCGCTCGATGAGCGCAATGAGGTAGGGCGGGTACTGGTTAGTGACCGATGTCAAAACGGCCTCTAAAGTGATGGTCTGAGCCTGAACTGACATCACGCAGAGCAGGGACGAGTAGAAAGCGGCTTTAAAGGCCTTGGTGCCTATCGAAAAAGAGAAGGCTGGCATCATCATTTATTCTCCTTCCCAGGTTCTTGATCAGCTACTACGGGCGGGAAGCCGTTCATCTGGCGCCAGATCTCTTTCCAAAGGGGGACTTGTTGCAGTAATACCCAGCCATTGGCGCGCACACCCTGACGCAGCCAGCGGTTGCCAGGCCAGAGAATTTCATGCTTTTCGCCGCCTTCTGGAGAGATGTCGGGCTTCGGGGCCACAACAATGCGGAAGCGACCCTTGCCGTCATCAGCTGCATCGACAAAAACGACTTCCCCGCCAAAGGTGCCCACAGCGACACTTGGCCAACCGACAAATTGAATCGCCGGCCATCCTTCAAACTGAAGACGCACTTCACTGCCAGCTGTTATGCTGCCATCGGCTTCGGTGTGGCGAGGGCGGATGAGAGGCATGTCATTGCCATCCAACAGCATTTCCACAAAGCGGCTGGCCGTCTCGGGAATCACGACGCAGATCGGGGAGCCTGGGCGTAGGTAGGTGCCATCCGTGGCTTGGACCGAAAGCACAATGCCGTCACGCGGAGATTCCACGACTTGACGTTGATTCTGGTTGATTTGAATATCTAAGGTCGTGATGTCGCGACCGGCTGAGGCTAGTTCTGCCTGCGCCGTACCTCTCTGGGCACGGATGCCAGAGATGGTCGCATCAAAGTCATTCTCTGTGCGTTTGAGGTTGGCTTCAGCACCTGCAAGATTGGCTTCAGAACTCTCACGAATTTGCTTGGCTAATTCGTAGTCGCGTTGAGAGACGAGACCTGGAGCCTTGAGTTCCCGAGTGCGGTTGTAATTGAGCACCGCAGTTTCAGCCGTGATCTTATCAGCGGCGACTCGTTGCTGAGCGGCGTCTATAGCCTGACCTTTGGATTGCTCCAATTGTTTCACCTGAAGCTCTAAATCATCGACTCGCTGCGCTGCTGCCGCACGTCGTGCAATGAGTGCATCATGCTGGCTACGTAGATTCATGAGGAGGTTCGGGTCATTGTCTTGAATTTCCACGATCACATCGCCTTTGTGAACCTTTTGGCCCTCGACGACATGCAGCTTTTTCACCTGTCCAGCGACAGGAGCTTCGACATTGATTCGGCGCTCCAGTGGATCAAAGGCAATGACTTTGCCAGCACCACTGACGGATTGCTGCCAGGGCAAAAACCAGACAGCTAAAACGAATAAGACAAACAGCACAGAAAGTATCCGCGCTAAAAGCCTAGGCCAGCGGCATGATCCGGCGCGCGTGATGGCGGGCAGGTGACCACGCAGCTTGAAGGATGATTTGGTGAGGGCTGCGTGATTCATTTGGCTGAGGAGTGGCAGGCTGGTGCGTCGAGGTCTACGCTGCGGTCACAGCGACTGGCGACGAGTGGGTCACGAGTAGCGATGATGACTGTCCACGGAAGATCACGCGAGAGTAACATGGCGGTCAGTGTGTCCATGCCAGATTTATCCATCCCATCAAAGACGTCGTCTAGGAGCAGTAGCCGAGGTTTTAATACCAAGGCACGAGCTAACAAAAGTCGTGTTCTTTGACGACTAGATAAGGGGAGGCCGCCTGTCACTAGCGGAGTGTGCATGCCAAGTGGCAGGGCCATGACATCGTCTAGAAGTCCCACTGATTGAAGGGCACGGTGAACTTCATCCAGTCCAACACCTGGTCTGCCGAGGCGGATATTTTCGGCAATCGAACCATTGACGATGTCTTGCGTGCGGATCAGCATCACGCTGGATCTCAGCTCTTCTAAATACCAAGAACGTAGATCAAAACCATCCATGCAGATGTGACCGGAAGTAGGGTGTCTGAGGCCGAGTAGAAGGTCAAGCATGGTGCTACAGCCGCTGCCTTGAGATCCCATCAGGGCTACTCGCCCACCTGGTGGAATTTCAAAACTAACATTGGAGAAGATTTCCTTCCCATCGCGATAACTAAAGCCAGCATGTTGAACACTAACAGCTGCTCCATCTCCTGCTGGACGTGGCAGATCACCATCTTCACTTTCGATTTCTAGGTCGACAAGGTGTCCTAGTTTATCGACAGCTGCCATGGCATCATACCAGCCCTCAAACTGCTTTCCTAACTTGGAGATGGAAGCGACGATGGCGCTCACGATGAGTTCACTGGCGACCAATTGTCCTAGAGTGAGTTGCTGGCTGAGAACCAGCCAGCCCCCAACAATCAAGAGGGCTGAACTGGCGAGAACTTCGAGGAATAGAAGACCGCTAATTTGGCGCATGAGCACCTTGAAATGTCCGCTGCGTGCTGTTAGGTAAGCACGGGCCAGTTGATCTGCTCGTTCGGTCGCTAATGAATAGCCGCCAGGACCTTTAAAGAGTCGGGGGTAGCGGGCCAGTTCTTCCAGCCAATTGACGACGTCATATTTGCTGATGGATTCTTCAATACTCGTGCGGATGGCACCGCGTCCGAGGCCAAACACGATGAGAATGATGGCTGTCAGAATCAAGGAAGTAAAGGCCAGAAGGGCAGGGTGGTAGAAGCCTAGGACGATAAGACCAATAAGCCCACCAAGAACGATATTGATGCCATTAAGTAAAAGGAGTGAAGTGCTTTTCTGAACGGTAACGACATCAAGAAAGCGGTTCACCATTTCTGGGGCGTGAACACCATCGAGAGAGTCAGCTTTGACTCTAGGTAGTCGATAGGCTAAATCAGCGGTCATTCGGACGAAAATCCGTCGTTGAATGACTTCGGCGACATAAAACTGTAGGCCGCGGATGATGGCGGACAGCATCAAGCAAACAAACAAAGCAAAAGCAATGAAGATGAGAGCTTGTTGGAAGGGAGCTGATTGGCTGCCAAAGGCGAGGTTGCTGACTAGGGCATTTACGGCCAATGGCAGTGCGAGATAAAGCAAGCCTGTAATAACACTAAAGACTAAAATGGTCCATACATCCCGCATTTCTGGCTGAAGCAGGCCAAAGAATCGCTTCATGGCTGGCATCTCGACGTGGTTGCCGCCGTCCATTTCATGATCGATATGGAAACTCGGCAGCAGAGCCGATTCCTGTTCAATGGCCTTGCCTCGCAGACCTTCTGCGGGTCTTTCAGCGATGACGGAACCGATGTCCAAGACTTCAGAAACACTCTTTAGGCCCAGTCTTCGAGCTAACTCTTTGCGGCCTATATATTCTGATTCTAAAGGATGATCCGGGCAGGTGATTCGGACACGGAAAAAGCCATGTTTCCGCAACAGTAGCCAGCGTTGAGCTTCCGGTTGCCATACAACCAGAGGTTGTTCATCACGGGCCTTCCAAATAGCGTCAGCCAAAGGTTCGCGGTAAGGGTCAATCCGTATGCCGACAATTTCGGCCGCTTTGATTAGCTTTTCTAGCGGTTCTCCCGCATCTCGCGAAGCTTGCGCAACGGCGTGCTTGATGCGTGAACTATCACTACTGGAGTTAATCACCTGTGATAAAAAACCCAAGGTCTCCACATCATGAGTGGAGGAAGATTTCAGGACGGGTGGTAGGGTGGAAGGGGAGTCTGCGTTTGCAGGCATTCGCAATCATATGCGCAATTTTAGTGATTTGGATTGCTGAAAATTGAAAAAATCGCCAGACTACTGTCTGGTTCGTCACTTGACATCTCTTACAGGTTGCTTCCAAAGTCTGTGCTCTCACTATCCCTTCTCAATTACCATGATTTCACTGCAAAAGTTTTTTGGCAAAACAGACGTTTTTTACGATTTGCTGGAGGCTAGTGCGGCAGAAGCACAAAACAGTGTTTTGGCTTTGAAGACGTTAATCTCTCAAAGCCCTGAATCTCGCAGTTTGGATGCTTTGATTTTGTCCCGTCGGAAAGACAAACAGATCACTGAAAGGATTGATGAAGCGCTTTGCCGCACCTTTGTGAGTGATTTAGAGCGTGAAGATGTCGAAGCTCTGGCCAATGCCATCTACAAGATTCCGAAGACCCTTGAAAAAATCGCTGAGCGTATCGTTATTGCTCCAGATCGAGTGAAGGGAGTCGATTTCACCAAGCATCTTAAGATGATGCAGGATTCGACAGATACTGTCGTGAACATCGTCCAAGAACTGCGGAAAAATCTGGATCTTGAGCGAGTCAAGGACCTGAATGCCAAGCTTCAATTCATCGAAGGTGAAGCTGATAAATTAGTTCTCGAAATGTTGGCGGATCTTTATTCAGGCAAATACGAGGCCGTTTCTGTTATTTACCTGAAGGATCTTTACGATCTGATGGAAAAGGTCTATGATCGCTGCCGAGATGCCGGCAATGTCGTTTCACACATCGTCCTCAAATATTCCTGATTCCCGAGCATGACTTCTGCCTTGCTCCTTCTTTTTGTGGTGCTGTTGGTGGTGCTGGCCTTTGAATACATCAATGGCTTTCACGACACGGCTAACGCGATCGCTACCGTGGTTTCCACTAAAGTGCTAACGCCACGTCAGGCTCTTCTGCTGGCTTCCAGCACGAATTTAATTGGTGCCTTTTTTGGTCAGGCTGTGGCTAAGACCATGCATAGTGGCCTGATCGATGATAAAGTTGTTGCTGTGACGACACTTACCATCCTCTGCGCCATGCTCGGAGGTATTATTTGGAATCTCGTCACATGGTGGTTTGGAATGCCCTCTAGTTCTAGTCACGCGCTCATAGGTGGACTGATCGGTTCGGCAATGGCTTCTGCGCCGGGTTCGTGGAATTGGCAGGTTCTGATCTGGTCCCGAATGAAGATGGATTCCAAGACTGGCCTAGCAACGGGTGACATGGAAGGTATTTTCCACAAGGTTGTCATTCCGATGATTTCTTCGCCTATTCTTGGGTTCTCTATCGGATTTATCGTCATGGGTATCTTATTCTTTTTGATTCGTCATTGGCGCCCAAACACGGTGAATTCAATTTTTGGCAAGTTACAGATTCTTAGTGCTGGATACATGGGCTTTGGTCATGGCTTAGCCGACGCGCAGAAGACCATGGGGATCATCATGCTGACACTTTTTGCCTCTACGAAAGCTGGGGAACTAGACAATCTTCCTTCTTGGCTGCATTTTCTGAGAATCACCGATAAAAGTGCAAACATTCCCCTTTGGATCATGATGACCTGTGCACTCACCATGGCCGCGGGAACCTACGCGGGTGGGTGGCGCATCATCAAAACGTTGGGTCATAAGATGGTTAAAATGAAGCCTGTGCACGGCTTCGCTGCCGAGACGACGGCTGCCACTATCTTAGCTGTCACAGGATCTCTTGGCATGCCTGTAAGCACCACTCACACAATTACGACAAGCATCATGGGCGTGGGTGCTGCCCGCCGCTGGAATGCGATTGAATGGAGCTTGGTCGAGCGCATTGTCTGGGCCTGGGTCATGACCATACCCGTTACCGCCACATTGGCTTACGTGATTTACAAGTTCTTGGCCTTGTTTGTGTGAAATACGACCAACCGTTTTGTATCACTGGTCTTATGGGTATTGACTTGAGTTCTGAAAAGTAGATGGGATTGGCAAAGGAATGTGGTCAACCTTAAAAAGGGAATGGAAGATCGTTGATCGTTGAGTTGCGCCAAGGCTTGGTTTCACAAGGGTTCTTCTATCCGAAGCGGCTGTGTCTCGGGGACACTGCCCAGAGGCCAAAAGCCTTGTGGAATCTATGACGGATGCAAAACGGCAGTCAGCCATTACCATTTTAAGGGTCAAGGATAACACATAGGTAGCAAATACCTATCACAGACAATCTGGTCTGCCCTTGACTATGCTAAAAGGGCAGGAAACGGTTTTTTGTCCTGCTTCTAGGATGAAATAGACAACCTAGGCCTAAGCTCAAATTAGGGGACTACTTCACCTGAGCCGGTATAGATCCATTTTTCAACGGCTCCATTTTTAACAAAGGCTTGAGCTTCGGTGTCAAATTTACCGAACATGGTTTCGGTCTCGTATTTGACGGTAACAGTCCAGACACCATCGGTAAGAACTGGCTCTCCCCATTCCTTGATGGCGGCGGGCTTAATTTCGGTGACCTGACCAGATTTCATGCTGGTGAGGAGAAGTGGGTAAGTGCCGTCTTTGTCTTTCGCGGGTTTATCGTTACCTGCTTTGGCCCCGCTGGCTTTGGAGGCTGGTGGGGCATTTTTGGCCCTTTCTGCAGCAGCGAGTTTGAATTCATGGGCTTTCTTCAGCGTGGTCACATAAGTAACTTTCCAGACTTCGTAACCTTTGCTGAGCACTTCTTTGAGATCTGTGTCGTCGATCGAAACGGAACCCTTCATCGGAGAGGTATTAGATGTGGAGACCAAGATATTTGCTCCATCCTGCCCAACGGCAAACATAGTGCCACCTGATTTCACTTTGGTGGAAGCGCTGTTGGCCCCCATTTTCATGCTCAATTCAAGGTCGCGTTTCATGGTGACTTGACGGGGAAAAGCACTTTGTGGCAGATCTGTCCAGTTTTTGGTGGCTTCCTCAATGCTAGGAATAACGGGAGCGATGAAAGCGTTCGGATCCATCACAGGCTCTGGCATTGGCTCAGGCTTTGGTGCGACCATCACTGGTTTTGGCGCTGGCGCTGGCTTGGGTTGCTCCATGACAGGCTTGGGAGTCTCGACGACGGCTACGACCTTCTTTTTGACCGGCTTCGGCGCTGGAGCGACGACAATCTCCGGCTTCTTATGCTTTTCGAACTTCACAAATCCTGTAAGTATTGGATAAGCATATTGATAAGAGAGGTAGCCGAGGGTGGCAGCGATGATGAGAACGAGAATACCTTTCATGGCGGGGGAGATCTAGAATTGTGCACCCAAAATGACTGTTCGACAAGAACGCAAACGGAACTTAGCGAAATAGCATCGGACTGATTTTCATGCTGCGCAGACTGCCATCTTTCAGCCAGCCGCCTTTTCTTTGGACAACGCCAAAAAGATTCTGGGGTGTGTTCTTACCCATAAAGAACTCTGCTCGGGTTAGGGTTAGGGTCAGACTGCCGTCAAGTTGGTAAGTTGCGATTTGAGATTGATCGCTGTTAATCCATCCATCTTCTGTAAAAAAGACTACGCTGGGTGGTAACTCTTCAAGATCAAAAGGTCGAGCGGTGGGATCCACTGGCTTTAGCGTTAAGGTGACCGTGAGGCCTTTTTCCGTGGCACTGGTTTGCCAAGCGCTGCTTGTTTTTACAAAGGTTGAGCGTTCCTTTGCAAACACAGGATGCCATTGGGCATTCAAGGTGGATTCAGAGGAAACGGGTAGCACCAAGCTTAGCTGCTTGGAGCCCGGATGGCAGGTCTTGCCGCAGCACATCCAGGTGGCTTTGCCTCGTAGGGTGATTCGCTGCCCGGCCTGGAGGTTATCTGGTGCCTGAAGGGTTGTCTGAAGTAGGACATCACGTTCATAACCCTGCGCTTTGATCTGAAACATATGGGTGACCTCTGGTTCAGGATACTCCAGTGGACCAGCTGTAAAGCCTTTGGGCAGTGACCATACGATGCTGGTAGGTACACCAACAATGCCTGGCTGCTGATAATAGGTGTGCCATCCCTTTTCATGCTGAAGAAAGAGCCCCACACGGAAACTCTGCCCAGGGATGATGGCAGTGACTTCGGGCACGAGATGAATATCGAGACCTACTTGTGCCTGGGAATGGATCGAAAGTAGGCCAATGAGCAGCAGTCCACAAAGGAACGCTTTCTGGGAAACTTTGGATCGCTCATGCATAATAGTTTAATAGGGCGCGTGACCTGGTGTGCGTGCAAAGGGAATCACGTCGCGGATATTGCTGACTCCGGTGACAAACATGAGCAACCGCTCAAATCCCATGCCATAGCCAGCATGGGGCACGCTTCCATAGCGGCGTAGATCGACATACCATTGGTAATCGGCCTCGCTGAGACCATGATGCTGCATGGCTGCAGTGAGGACGTCTAGGCGTTCTTCACGCTGACTGCCGCCAATGATTTCGCCAATCCCCGGCACAAGCAGATCCATGGCAGCAACGGTTTTCCCATCATCGTTTTGGCGCATGTAGAAGGGTTTGATGCCTTTGGGATAATTAAAGATGGTCACGGGTCCGCGAACATGTTCTTCGGCAATGTAGCGTTCGTGTTCTGTTTGCAATCCTTCACCCCAGGTGACGGCATGTTCAAAAGTTCGTCCTGATTTGAGCAGGAGATCCACGGCATCTGTGTAGCTGATACGTTGAAAGGGTTGGTCAATGGTTTGCTGGAGCCGGTTAACCAGATTTTTGTCCACAAATTGACTGAAAAATTCTAATTCTTCGGGGCATTCCTGAATCATCGCTGCGGCCAGATAACGCACGTTTTCTTCAGCCAGCGTCATGTCGGCGTCTAGATCATAAAAGGCCATCTCGGGCTCAATCATCCAGAATTCAGCCGCATGGCGCGCGGTGTTGCTGTTTTCTGCACGGAATGTAGGTCCGAAAGTATAAATATTTCCCAGAGCACAGGCGAAAGTCTCACCCTGCAATTGTCCACTTACGGTGAGGTAAGTCGGGCGGCCAAAGAAGTCGTCTTCTGGCTTGCTATTACTGCCTTGTTTTAAGGTGGTGACACGGAAGAGTTCACCCGCTCCTTCGCAATCGCTTGAAGTGATAACAGGGGTGTGAACGTTAAAAAATCCTTTTTCTTGGAAAAAGCGGTGAATGGCAAAGCTCATGCGGCTTCGCACGCGGAAGACATTGCTGAAAAGGTTGGTGCGTGGGCGCAAGTGGGCAATGGTTCGAAGGAATTCTGGCGTGTGGCCTTTCTTTTGCAGGGGATAGGTGGCGTCAGCTTCACCGATAAGGCGCATGTCTTTTGCCTGGAGTTCCCATTTCTGACCAGCTGCAGGCGAGGGCATTAGATCCCCGTTCACCTCGATGCTGGCACCTGTGAGAATACTGGGAATAAGGGTCGAACAGGGCAGGGTAGCATCGATTACAATTTGCAGGCCTTTGAAGCAGGAGCCGTCTGTGAGTTCGATGAACGAGCAAGTTTTCGAGTCGCGGCGAGTTCTGACCCAGCCGCGAACGTTGATGGAGGTCAGAGCGATTTCTGAAGCAAGGATGTGTCGCAGGGTATCTGGCATAATGGCTAAGATGCATGAGTCCTGCCTGGAGGTCAAAAGGGAGTCACGAACTGATTTTGTCACCGTTTTTATTTTGCCTTGAGGAATCAGACATCTAAGGTGGATGGGTATGACTAAATTCACTTTCGCGAACCTTGTCCTTTTGTTGGTTTTGAGCACAACCGCCGTTGCCCAGCAG
>CAMBPS010000031.1 GCA_945869675.1 Prosthecobacter debontii
TAACCAGGAGCCACCATGAAGGCGGTCAGCAGTTGCAGCTGCGCCTCTAAATCCACCGGTGTGGTGCGGCCACTAAGCATGAAGCCTTCATCACCGATGCTGAAGTCCATGCCGACGGTTTTGCTAGCAAACAACTGGCGGAGCTCGTCGGCGCTATGGGCTTTGAGGCCACCGAGGATGAAGGTGCTCTGGGCAAAGGGGATGAGTCCTGGTTTGTCGAGCGGAGCCACCATCTTACCACCACCGAAGCTGATGCCGACGCGCACGGTACCTTTTTCAAAAGGCGTTGGTTTGATGTTCACCCGCACGTTATTGGAAAGCACGGCTTGGGTGATCTCCAGTTCTTTCACTTCCGTTTGTGAGGTGATGCTGCCAGCTTTACCGAGATTAGCATAGGCAAAGGCTGCGGTTTGCTTCTTAGCAGGTGCTGCCACCGGTAGTTTTTGGCTGTCCCGATAGGTGGAGATGATTTGGGCCGAGGAGTCTCCTTCGAGTTTCAAGTTGCCGCCAACAAAGATTTGAATGTCCTGGCCCTTCCAGGATTCGACACAGGCCTGATGGCACTCTTCCATTTTCAGATTGGCAAGGGCGGCTTTCACCCGCACGAGGTCGTCACTTGGGTGGGTGATGACTTTTTTAGCGGCCAAAATGCTGACCAATCCACTGGCGAGATCACGTGATTTCCGTGTATCTGCTTGAGCGGCACGCAGCTCGACGGATTTCAGGAAAGAGGCCTTGGCTTCTTCGAACTCGGCTTCGGTGAAACCATGCTCCACGGCGCGGCGGATCTCAGTTTCCATTAGGGTCAAAGCTCGCTGCCATTGGTCTGGCGCGCATTGGGCCATGATGCCAGTGACTTGAACAAACTCCAGATACTCATAACTGTAAGCTTCACTGCCGAGGATGGGTGTGTTCTCGGTTTTGGCTAGCTCGGACAGGCGCAGATTCACCATGGAGTCGGCGAGATCACGCACCATTTTTTCACGGCGATTGGCGGCATTGTCAGGTTTATTTTCAGCGGGCTTCAGCAGTTCTACAGAGAGGTCCACCGCCTTGGCTTCGGTCTCCGTGTGGAGTTTGGCGATGATGCCGCGGCCTGTCGTGATTTTACCAAAGCTTGGGTCCGGTGCCTCTGTGGCGGGTCCTTTGGCATCGGCGAAATTCTTTTCAATCTCAGCTTTTACTGCAGCCACGTCTTTGAAGTCACCGACAGCGACGATGGTGGCGCGTTTGGGAGAATACCATTTGCTGTAGAAATCCACGAAACGCTGACGCTGCATGGATTTGATTGTTTTTTCGATGCCGATTGGTAGGCGCCTTGGCAGCAGTGAGTCCGGCATGGCAAACTCGTAGCCGGCGATCTGGGTGCGATACTCGATGCTGTCACGGCTGAGTTTTTCACTCAGGATGATGCCACGCTCTTTATCGATCTCCTTTTCCCCCAGGGTCATGCCGTCCAGATTATCGCGGAAGAGCTGCAATCCCTCAGCGATCAGCTTGGCCTCAACCTTGGGCAGTTCCAGCATGTAAACGGTTTCTTTAAAAGAGGTGTGGGCATTCGTATCGGCACCGAAGCCCATGCCTAGGCGCTGAAAGTACTCCACCATTTCTCCACCAGGAAAGTGACGGCTACCATTGAAGGCCATGTGCTCCAAATAATGCGCCATGCCCTGCTGATCTTCCTCTTCCATCAGCGATCCTACATCCATGTAGATGCGAATGCTGGCGCGGCCAGGAGGTTCGTCATTGGGTAGGATCACATACTTCAGTCCATTGGCGAGTGTGCCAAAATTGGCTTTCGGTTCGGCTTTCAGATCACTGGCATCCTGGGGCCATTGAGCATGGGAAAGACTGAGGGTGGTAAAGCAGAGGGCAGCGCAGAGCAGAGACTTCATGGTGGTCTAGAAGAACGCCGCTAGAGGCCGCACTGTCGAGAAAATGTTACGCTTTGTCCTAAAGGAATTGGGTGATTCAATCAGATCTCGTGATGGAATGTCCCACAGCCTGCCGTTTTCTGTGTCCCATGATTAAATCAATGACGCGCCTTTTTGCTGTTTTTAGTTTGCTGAACGCCTCTTTACAAGCGGCTGACATGCCTGCTCCCATTCTGTTATGGGAGGCAGGCGCACCAGGCTCAGAGGCCCGTAAAGGCGAGGCTGAAAAGCTGGAAGGTAGCAATGTCGGCAATGTGCACAATCCCTCGATCACGCCTTACCTTCCGACGAAGGATGTGACTGGCACGGCGGTGATTATTGCTCCTGGCGGTGGGCACTCGAAGCTCTGTTTGGGGCATGAAGGATATGCTTTGGCCGAGTGGTTCCGAGATCACGGGATCGCCGCGTTTGTCTTGAAATATCGCTTAGCTCGTGAAAAGGGCTCCACTTACACGATCCAGGATCATGCGATGGCCGATACGCGCCGTGCTATCCGTTTGGTGCGTAGCAGGGCAGGGGAGTGGGGCATTCAGCCGGAGCGTATTGGCATCATGGGTTTTTCCGCTGGTGGCGAGTTGGCTGCCTTTGCGGCCATGAAGAACGATGCTGGGAATGCTGATGCTGCGGAGCCTTTGGAACGCTTGAGTTCGCGGCCTGACTTTCAGGCGCTGATATATCCGGGCACCTCAAGTCTCTTTTCCGCTGAGAAGGGTATGCCGCCTCTGTTCATTGCCTGTGGTTACGGGGATCGCCCGGATATCTCGGAGGGAATGGCTTCACTTTACCTGAAATACAAAGCCGCGGGTGTGAAAGCCGAGCTGCACATTTATAGCAACGCTGGTCATGGCTTTGGTTATAAGCCAGGCGCCAACACTGCCGCCGGTCGATGGCCTGAGCGCTTCACGGAATGGTTGACGGATAGTGGTTTGCTGAAGTGAAGCTTGTTTTGCCCAATGGCTTAAAGACCTCTTGGCGACATGCTGTAGAGGCCGAGTGTGGCCTCGTAGGCATCGGCTGCAGCCATGCGTTTGACTTCGTGACCAGCGCCCCAAGAGTCGCTGAAAATGATCTGGTTTTTGGCGCTGTTATAGCCGATCATCATGCGCATGTGACCGCCGCTGATTTGGCCCCCGCCAGAGGTCAGCGGGGGTTCTTCTGGGAACTGTCCCAGACCCAGTGCCCAGAGTAACGGCACACCTTTATCTGCATGTTCGCGGATGATGGTGGCAAACTCTTTGAGAGAAACTCGGCGCTTGCCTTTGCTGTCATAATAGACCTCAGGATTGATGAGCGGTTTGAATGAAACGCCAAATTTCTGGTCCACCTTGGCCAGGCTTTTTTGCATCACCATGGCGTTCGCGCCTTTTTCGACATCGACATTCAGAAGCTGAGCGATCTCATGTTGGTCACAGGGAATGCGCATGTACTCTAGCAGACGCTGGCAGCTGGCGGCCACGCAGTAGCCTTTGGCCCCTTGATCCACCATGGGGACACCGGAGATGAAGATATCTCCGGTCGCTGTTTTAGTGACGTTTTTCTGCAGAGACATACGCTGCACGCCCATGGCCATTTTTCCCATCGACCAGTCGGCCTGATCGGGTGCCGCCAGCTTCAGGCGCAGAAACTCGGGCTGGGTGATCTGGCCGCCAATTTGGTAATCATTGTGCTCTAAAATGGCGGTCCCTGCCGGCGTGTTCCAGATCCATGAGACGACCTTCACGGCTGTGTTGCCGGTCATGAATTGCTTTTTAGGGGCCACCTTCAAATGAGCGCCCAGGCTCTGCCCTACCTTGCGGAAAATGGCATCAAATTCCTGCATGGTTATCTTTCCCGAATCACCGCGATTGTAGATCGACAGCGTGGCGCGTGCGCATTTGCTTTGGATAAATTCGACTACGGCCTCTTCGATCTTTATTTGCCCTTGGAAGATTGTGAGCGCCGTCGGCACATTGCTGAACATGTGGCGCGAAAAACGTGCTCGGTCCTTGGTGGCTGTCAGCCAATCAAATTGGGGATTGTTGTTCTCCTTTTCAATGCGTGGCACAAAAAGAGTCTCAAACGTATCCGAACTAGTATTCCAAATACTGGTGAAGTTGAGTAGCGGGTCCAAATCTGCTTTAAGGGTCGGAAGGGTCACTCGATTTTCCTGTCCTAAGATGACTGAGGTCAATGGGAGGCATAGGATCAGAGCTCTCCAAGTGCGGATGAAATTCATGGCAGTTTATTACCCTAATTTGGAGTCTTTGGTCAATGCTGCGGGGAGGAAATCTTTTGGTTAAGTTTTAAGGCTTTCGGTTTCAGGGCTTTTTGTGGTCCACAGGTATTTCATGGCCACAACGCCTAGCCACGGCGCTACGCCAGCGAGGACTAGACCGATGTCATATGAGCCGGAGGTATCTGCTAGCCAACCAAAGGCCTTATGCAAAGGCGATGTGACTGCCCAGACCCACATGCTAAGCAGGCCTGTGAGGCGTCCGACGTGATGTGAGGAAAGCTCCTGTACAAAGCTGTAGTAGCAGGGAAATAAAGCCAGAGCACCTGCGCCGATCATCAATAGCACACTGAGTAATAACCAACCCTTGTTTAAAAACGGAATCAGCAGACTCAGAGACGTAAGCAGGCACGCTCCTGCATAAACCCAACGGCGTATCTGATGTGGATTCAGTGTCGGCTTTTTCATCAGCCAAAGAGAGATCAGTCCCGCCAGGAAGCAGCCGACATCGGTAGAAATAAAGTAGAGCGAGTTAAAATCCAGGGCTGCCGACTCCTGATATCCACGACCCGTTTGCAGAAACTTCATCAACCACACTCGATACATGTGCCACACCGTCTGTGTGCCGGTGATGAGCAGGGCGAGTGCCCAAAAGTTCCGGCTAAGCACCAGCGTGCTTAGAGCTGCCTTCGGTGAATCTTTTTGTCTTTCTGTGGTGATTTCCAAATCGCGTGGCCTCAGCAGGCATAGCCAAATCAACACCCATAGAAGTCCCGTAGCGCCAACGACGACAAAGGCAGATCTCCAAGAACCGACGTCATTTGTCATTAGCATTTTCATCACCTGTGGAGTGATCACGGCACCGATGGAGGCCCCACTTTGCAAGATGCTGTTGCCCATGGTGCGGTCCTTCTCGTTCAGTAGGGCAAAGGTCGTTTTCAGGGCACAGGGCCAGTGGCCTGCCTCGAAAAACCCCAGCAGCATCCGGCAGATGAGCAGGCCACTGTAATCCGTTGTCCAGCCAGACATCATGCCCATCACCGACCAGCCCGCTAGCACGCAGGGATAAAGCCAGTAAATGCGGAAGCGATCGGCCATGAAACCAAACAGCAGTGATCCCAGCGCAAACGCCCAGCCAAAAGCCAGCTCAAGATTGCCATATTGTTGCTCACTCAGTCCGAACTCCTGCGTGACCCTCACGGATGCATTTGCTAGAGTCACTCGATCCATGTAGTTGATCGTGGTGGCTAATAGCAGGAGTCCCATGATCCACCATTTCCAAGATGAAGGGCGTTGAGTCATGCGGTGGGTCTGAAGTGCTGAGCAATACTGAGCCTTGGCAATAGTGCTTTGATGTTCATTTGGATTGTGAAGGATTCCTCATTCCTGATTTTAACCTTCCCAGCTTTCATTCTCCCACGCAATCATGCGGCGCAGCATGGCCACGCTGCCAGTCGTGAAGGTTTGGAAGAGGGCTTCACCTTTTTCAGCGCTGGCCGTGCTGGGATCACCGACATGGCCTGATTGACTGCGGTCTGTCATGATCCAACCACGTGAGGCTGGCTCAAATGGATTGCCAAAGGGCACTTCATCCACCTCAGTCTGGCCTTTGACCAAATGAGGTGCCAATTGCAGAACCATCGACGTTTCCCACTCGCAGGCATGGCCCATCACCTGCTGTTTGAGATGAGGGTGAGACCTTGCAGGATCGGCACAGAGGTTCCAATAAGTGGCAAAAAGTAGCAGCAGATCCTTTCTTATCCGGTATCTCTGCCGCATCTCGAAGACGGCCTGTTTTCCAGGCGTATCATTGCCGCCGTGGCCATTCAGGATGATCAGGCGCGTGAAGCCATGACTGATGAAGTTTTCCAGCAGACCGCAGAGCAGATCCAAATAAACACGGGGCTCCGCTGACATTGTCCCAGGAAATTCCAAATGATGATGCGAGTTTCCGAGCCATTGTAGAGGTGCAAAAAGCACTTCTTCCCGCAATTCCAGTTCCGCCCGCCGCGCAATCTCTCCCATGAGCATCGAGTCCGTAAAAAGTGGCAGGTGTGTCCCATGCTGCTCCAGCGCTGCCACAGGAAAAACCACAGGCGTGTTTTTGTTCAAAGCCGCCACATCAGTCCAGGTTAAGTCAGCAAGTAACATCTTCTACTTACGCTCCACGTCCTATCTAGCTTTCCCATGAAATAAGGGCATACTCAAGTCATCGGCTTTCAGGCATTTTTCACCTAGTTTAGCTTCAGTTGCTCCACTGTGACATTGATTTTGGAGTCTGTGTAAAGCAGGCTCAAAAACACTAGCCTGCAGGCAAACCGCTGCGAAGGGTAGCGTTTTTTGGAGATAGGCTTGTGAAAACTTTCACAAAGGGGTTGCCGCTCGCGAATGGGGGGCGTAACTCTGAGAACACTTTATTGCCCGCATACCATGGTCGCTCCAGCTGAATCACTCGCCACATACGACTCGAAAATCGAGGGAAACATCGTATTCACCAAGTTGGATAGCGCCATCAACTGGATGCGCAAAAACTCTCTCTGGCCAATGCCGATGGGCTTGGCCTGCTGTGCGATCGAAATGATGGCCTCTGCTTGCAGTCGTTATGATTTGAGCCGATTTGGCATGGAAGTGATGAGATTTTCTCCACGTCAGGCAGACGTGATGATCGTTGCTGGGACGGTGACTTATAAAATGGCCCTAGCCGTGAAGCGTGTTTGGGATCAAATGCCCGAGCCCAAATGGTGTATCGCCATGGGTGCTTGCGCTAGCAGTGGCGGCATGTATCGCAGTTACGCCGTGCTTCAGGGGATCGATCACCTGATTCCTGTGGACGTGTACATCTCAGGCTGCCCGCCGCGCCCAGAAGCGCTTTTAGAAGGTCTCATGCGCTTGCAACGGAAGATCGAAGGAGAGCACTCTTTCACTGAGCAAAAGCAGGAACTGATCAACGAACTCTCTTAATTTAGCCTTTTCACCGCCATGAATGCCGCCCAGATGGTCACTGTCCTGAAGGAAAAATTTGGAGCCGCCGTGCTCAGCACCGTCGAATTTCGCGGTGAACACACGCTGAATGTCACGTTGGCTGCTGCCAAGCCGATGCTCAAATACTGCAAAGACGAGCAGGCCTGTGACTACCTCGTGGACATCTCCAGCCTCGATCAAATGGGGCAGGAGCCACGTTTTGAAATGGTCTATGAACTTACCGGTTATAGCCATCACCAGCATCTGCGTATCAAAGCCCAGATCCCCGATGATGAAGAAGTGCCGACCGTGAGCGATGTCTGGCCGACCGCCAATTGGCATGAACGTGAAATCTGGGACATGATGGGCATCAAATTTGCCGGTCACCCCGATCTACGTCGCATCCTCATGTGGGAAGGCTACCCTTTCTTCCCCCTGCGGAAGGATTTTCCTCTCGCCGGTAAACCCAGCGATATGCCAGAAGTCGGCTTCACCGGCATCGCCCCCATGGCCGACGGTCCCTTCGTCACCAGCGCCGGCGCTGCTGATACTGTGGCTCGCGAGCCTAGGGCTAAGAGGGTTGAGTAGGATGCTGCAAGCTTAGCCTCAGACTTCCTGATTTGGAGTGAATGGGCATGAAACCGAGAATATAGCTAAATACATGCCTGGATACAGCGGAGCTGGGAAAGGGTATAGCCGCCAGCCTCTGAAAAGTGAGCATACAAGCATCTGTCGTCACTAGCCAAGAGGTGTCCCTGGTAATCAATCCTGGAGGAGACAATGCAAACATGAAACCAAGCATTTCACAACGCGAGAGAACGCCCCAGAGGCCAGAGGTCTGAATAGAAATGCCTTTATCTGCGGACGTTCCTGCCTCTTGCGGTGTTTCATCTCAGCTCTGAAACCCAAAAGCCGTCAAATCGCCACCTGCTACATCCAGAATTTGGGAGAGAGTGATAGGCTGATATGAGACACCATAAGCCTCGGCGAATTCTTCTGGGTTGAGCTGTGACTCCCATTCTTCGCTGGAGTGCAAGGCGACGTCGATTGCCGACATGGTGCCATCTGGCTGCTGGATGAAGTTTCCGTTATGAACCTCACTCATTATGATCCTACCATCGGGGCTGGTCCAGACTGTGCCAGAGTGGTGGTTCTGCTGCCAGCCGCGCGCCGAGAGCGCCCTGTGCATGTCAAGAGTGCTAGGCATCGCCCCTTCTACAAACAGCTGGCTGATCACAAAACGGCCGTCTGGCAGCATGCCGATAAGCCTGATGTCATCGCCAAAGAGCCTGTTTGAATTGAGCCAACGTCGCAGATAGGAGGCGGGGCTACCTGAAAGGCCATACAGCGCGTGTTTACCCCGAGCGATTTTGACCACCCGTGCCTCGCCTTCCATCTCGCGGAACCAGATGTCGTGTTCGTTGCCGTGAGAGTCTGGAGATCCTTAAACTACGGCGTCACGCCCGTTTAGGATTCGGACGCCTGCCCGGCATGCCGTTTCAACTGCGCCCGGGCCTCCTGCGGACTGATGCGCGAAGGCTTCCGCAGCGGTTCCAAGCTGCGCAAGGGACGTGTCTCGTTGGGATTGGGACATAAGGGATCACGCTTGCTCCTAGCCGCGACGACCGAGCTGTCTGTTGGTGTAATGGAAAGCTGCATGCTAGGAATGAGCCTCAGTGGAGCCAATACCGCAATCAAATATTCTACAAAGAACGAAAGCCGCGCGCTGCCCGCCGAAGTGGTAAGCAGGTTCAATGCGGTGGCTGGGACGCAGTTTGCAAAATGCCTTCGGAGTCGAGCTCACCGAAGAACTATCTGGAAGGAAAGGCCTGGGCTGGAGCGTACTCTACGATTCCCTTAACCACCATGCGCCCACTCGCACTTACTACCCTTCTCATTGCTCTAAGCCTCACGGCCCAGGCAGAATTAAAACTCCCTGCCATCATTGGCGATAACATGATCCTGCAACAGAAGCAGGTGAATCCGATTTGGGGCTGGGATACGCCGGGCACAGACGTCACTGTCACCTTTGCGGACCAAACTAAAACAGCTAAAGCTGGTGCGGATGGCAAGTGGAGCGTCAAGCTGGATGCCGTACCCGCCAATGCGAAACCTGCGATCCTTGGAATCAAGGGCAGCAGCTCTAAAGAGCTGAAAAACGTGCTCGTTGGTGAGGTATGGATTTGCTCGGGTCAATCCAACATGCAGTGGAGCGTTCAAAGTTCCTGGGATGCCGATCTGGAAATCGCTACGGCGAAGTTTCCGAACATCCGCCTGATTTCGGTGCCGCAGGTCGGAACGCAGGAACCCCAGCAAGATTTCAAAGGAGCCTGGGTTGAGTGTTCGCCACAGACGGTTGGAGGATTCAGTGCGGTCGGTTACTTTTATGGACGCGTTTTGCATCAAATGCTGGGTGTGCCGGTTGGCTTGATCAACAACGCTTGGGGTGGCAGTGCTGCCGAGGCCTGGGTGCGCCGCGATGTGTTGGAAAAAGATCCACGTTTTAAAAATCTGATGGCCAGCACTAAGCAGAATGAAGCCAATCTACAATCGCCAGAAGCGAAGACAAAGCATGAGGCTGCCATGGCTGCCTGGAAGCTCCAAGCGGATGAAGCTAAAAAAGCAGGGAAGCCTTTCACGACTCGTGCCCCTCAAGCCCCTGATGGCTGGCTGCGCGGCAATGCCCGCCCAGGTAACATTTACAACGGTGTCCTGCTCCCGACAATTGGTTATGGCATCAAAGGTAGCATCTGGTATCAGGGTGAAAGCAATGCGGGGCGTGCCCATGAATATGGCTATCTTTTCCCACTCATGATCAGTCATTGGCGTGAAGAGTGGAAACAGGGCAACTTCCCTTTCTACTGGGTCCAGCTTGCCGACTTCCAAGCTGAGAAGTCTGAGCCTGGAGACAGCAACTGGGCCGAGCTGCGCGAAAGCCAGACCAAGACGCAGGCGGCCATCAAAAACGGTGGTCAAGCGGTCATCATCGACCTCGGCGAAGCCAATGACATCCATCCAAAAAACAAGCGTGACGTGGCTGAGCGTCTGGCCCGTTTGGCACTGGTGAATGATTACGGCTTCAAGCTTCCAAGCCGCAGCCCTGAGTTCAAAAGCATCGCCATCACTGGCAATAAGGCTTTGGTCACTCTCGACACGTTTGGTGGCAGCCTGCGCACGGTGGATGTGAGCGAAGTCAAAGGCTTGGCCATTTGCGGTGAAGATAAAAAGTGGGTCTGGGCCACGGCTAAGATCGTCGGCAATGATAAGCTCGAAGTAAGCGCCGCAAGCGTCGCTAAGCCAATCGCTGTCCGTTATGCCTGGGCCGATAATCCGGTGGCCAATTTATTTAGCAAAGATGGTCTGCCTGTGACGCCATTTCGCAGTGATGATTTCGAAATGATCACCAAGCCGAAGCCGTAGTCTCGGATTGAAGGCTACATCGGTCGCTTTGGGAAAGCTGAGTGCGGGTCACTCAGCTTTCTTCTTTCATCCATCCTTGCAAAATCCATGGCGCTGCTTTCTCATGCGCGTCTAATTTTCTAAAATCTATGGGCGCACAATGGAAACAAAAATGGCGGGAACTGGCCGCTGATCAAAAGGGTAAACTCGTCGGCAAACTGACGCGCGAAATTCAGGTGGCTGCGCGGCTCGGTGGCGCTGATCCCGATCTTAATGCCCGTCTCTATGCAGCCATCGCTGCGGCAAGGAAACAAAGTGTCACTCGTGACTCCATCGAACGTGCCATCGCTAAGGGAAGTGGTGTCGGCGGTGATCCGGTGAACTATCAGACGGTGATGTTTGAGGGTTTTGCTCCGCATCGGGTGCCTGTCATGGTCGAGTGTTTGACGGACAATAATAACCGTACCTCCAATGAAGTGCGGATGCTTTTTAAAGCTGGCAGCATGGGCACTCCGGGCTCAGTGGCCTGGATGTTTGAGCATTGTGGTTTGATCGAAGGACAGCATACCGATAAGGCACTCGACATCGAAGTCGCAGCGTTGGAGGCCGAGGCTGATAACGTGGAGCCTCTGGAGCTCGATGATGAAGATGCGGCGGGTCATATCGGCGCACGCTTTTTCTGTGGTAGCACCAGCCTGGATCTTGTCACCAAAGCCCTGAAAGCTGCGGGCTGGGTCATCACGACCTCCGAGTTGCATTATCAACCCAAAGATTACCCAGAGCTGTCCGAAGAGCAGCACGAGGAAGTGGCTGGTTTTCTGCAAAACATCGACGGCAACGCCGATGTGCATCGCGTTTACGCAGCCCTGAAGTGATTTTTAGGGTTGGTTGGCGCTCAGGCCGCTGTTTACTGCGGACTGAGTGATCAGTCTGATAGCCTTTTGACGCAGGAAGAAATGGGAACCGACGAGTGGCATGATTCCGAGCAGGTCCGTCTTCCCCATCGCGCGGACACGTGTCAGACATCTACCGTTTCCATGATACTCGGTGACGGTTATAAAGGCGATGGATAACCGAAATGTCAGTGGCACTTCGACATCGATTCTCTGCCAGCCGTGATCGACTTCACAGGTGAAACCCTGGTGCTCAACGAGCATGCGCAGTTCTTCTAGAAAGCGATCTCGTCCGGCATGTTCTTCATTCCAGAAGGTCTGCTCGTTTAACTTCACGCTCCAATGCTTTGAGCGACTTGAGGGGCTGACTCTTTTTGGCTGGGCTTGCCAGCGTGGTAGCACGCGATACTGGATCAGGCCGAATAGACGAGATTGTTCCCGTTTCATCGGTTGCATGACATAGAGACACAGGAGCTGAACTTGGCGGATGAAGCTGAATGAGTGAATTCGACTGGCTTGTTGCCTCATGCGATGAAAGCCGGAAACAATAAAGATTCCAACAAGCATAAGGCTTAGTAGCTTCATGTTCAAGGCGGCCGCTAACACGAAAATGAGTAGTCCAAGAGTCCCGCTGAAAAGATCCATGGTATTTTGTGTGCCCTGCTGGTAGATGCCTTGAAAGAGACCATTGCCAAACATGCCATGATGAATGCTGCCCTCCACAGGATTCACCGCCGGAGAGGCGTCTCCATAGATAGCCCCACTCCAGCGCGCACCGCCAAGCCATCCGAATCGCTGTGGGTGTTTTTTCATGAGCAGCGCTTCAGCTTGTCCGTAACCACTTTGTTGCCGAAGGTAGGCACTCATCGTGTAGCGCCGATGGTGCCAGACCATGGCGCCAGGAATAAAGCGCAGGCGTCCGCCGGCCTCGCGGAGTCGCCAGCAAATGTCCACGTCATCACCCGCAGCACGATAGATCGGGTCAAAGCCGCCGATGGCCTGTAAGGCGCCTTTACGGATTGCTAAATTGCATCCAGGAAGGTGCTCGGCCTCGATGTCCGTGATCAGGACATGGCTTGGCGCGCCGGGGGCGCAGGCAACGACAGATTCTGTTTGATTGCGTGCTGGGGGCGGGATGTTGGGTCCGCCGCAGGCCACCCATTGAGGATCTTCAAAGCCAGTCGCTAAATAGCCAAGCCAGTCTTCATCGGCAATGCAGTCGTCGTCCGTGTAAGCCAAGATGTCTCCAAAGGCCAGTTCAGCACCAAGATTGCGCGCTGCACTGAGTCCGAAATGATCCTGCCGGATGTAGCGCACAGTGGGGAAGTCCTTGGCGATGGAGGAGACCTCGTTGATCGATCCGTCGTCGATCAATAGCACTTCATAGTTTGGGTAGTTCAGAGATTGCAGTGAAGTTAAGCAGGCGCGCAGTGTGGCTCCTCCATTGTAGGTGCACACAATAACGGAGATGCTCGGGCTTATGGTATGGCTTGTCTGAGCGGCTTCTAAGTGAGCACACAACCGCTCTTGTCTAGCTTCATTGACGATGCCGAATTGCCATCCTGTGACTTCTTGCCCACCGCGGAACCATTCATCCGTGTAGCTGAACCAGATCGTACCAGCCACAGCCGATTGAGCGCAAATTTTCTCAAACCAACGGCGGGTCTCTGCCTGTGCTGCTTCTCCATGAACCGCTGCATCCAATCCAAACTCGGTGATCATCAGGGGTTTATTTCCCGCTAAGTGATGCAGACGTTGAAGGTAGCTTTGAAAAGCTGAGGGCTCCTCCAAGTAAACATTGACCGCTAAGAAATCGGCATTTCTGGGGATCAGATATTCGGTGCTGGGATAGGTGGCGTAACTAAAGAGTTGGTTCGGCGCGCACTCGCGTCCTGCCGCAATCAGTTGCTCCAGAAAATGCTGCACACGCTGCGGCCCCATCCAGCGAACCAGCGTTTTTTCGATCTCGTTTCCGACCAAAAAAGCGACGATGCATGGATGATCCTTCAAGCGACTGACGGTTTCACGAACCGTGCTAATGATCGTAGTCTGCAAGGCTGGATCTCTCAGGAAATCCACATGATCCGTCCAGGTGATGCCGACGATTAGGCGTAAACCCAGTCTCTGGGCCTCCCTCAGCAGATGATCGCTAGGCGGGTCATAGAGGCGAATCGTATCAAACTGGAGTGCCAAAAGATGCTCAAGATCGCTGCTGAGTCGGTTATCTTCAGGGAAGGGAGCGCCTGCCGCGTTAGGGCGGAAAGGACCATAGCTGCTACCACGCAGCCGCACTTTCTTTTCGCCAACACGCAGGAATTTCCCAGACACTCTCCATCGCGCCTGAATCAAGGCGGCGTTTGGATCAGAAGTGGGTTGGGTTGGCATGGGAAGGGACGAAGCTTAGAGATGGCGTCTTCATGACCGAGGTGCAAGGAAGAGCGGCAGGAGCCTGAATTCACCTCATTTTGTCGCTCATTTCAGCTTCTCTGAAGAGCACCGGTTGATTTCTGTGACAGTCTCGCCAATCTCGCTTCCCCATGAAAGACACACTGAAGGTTCTCAGCGGCACGGCTCACCCCGAGTTGGCTCATCTCATCTGCAATAATCTAGGCATCAATCTCTGTGCCACTGAAGTCACGACCTTTCCCGATGGCGAAACCTTTGTGCAAATTCACGAGAACATTCGTGGCCGCGATATCTTCATCGTCCAGCCTACCTGCCCGCCGACCAATCAGAACCTCATGGAGATGCTTATCATGGTGGATGCCGTGAAGCGTGCTAGTGCCCATCGCATCACTGCCGTTCTGCCTTTTTATGGCTATGCGCGCCAGGATCGCAAAGACCGCCCACGTGTGCCCATCACGGCTAAGCTCGTGGCCAACCTTCTCGTGGCCAGTGGTGTCAACCGTGTGCTCACCATGGATCTTCATGCCGGACAGATTCAGGGCTTCTTTGATATCCCCGTGGATCATCTCTACGCAGGTCCCGTGCTCATGAAGGCGATTAAAGAGCGCAACATCGAGGATCTCGTCGTTGTCTCTCCAGACGTTGGCGGCATCAAAATGACCCATGCCTATGCCAAAGCCCTGAAGGCCCCGATGGCCATTGTTGCTAAAAATCGCGTCAGTGCCGATGAAGTGGAGGCGCTCAATGTCATTGGTGACGTGAAAGGAAAAAATGTTTTATTGGTCGATGACCTCACCGAAACCGCTGGTACACTCACCGCTGCTGCCGATTTACTTTTGAAGCACGGCGCAAAAAATATTTACGCAGGCGTTTCCCACGGCGTCCTTGGTAATAAGGGGCGTAGCCGCATCGCCAAATCCCCTATTATTGAGCTCTTTGCCACGAATTCAGTGCCTCAGGCGCATGGCGAAAAAGTCACGACTTTGGACATTTCGCCGCTCCTCGCTCAGGCCATTCGGCGCATCCACGACAACGAGTCTGTCACTTCTCTCTTTGACATCTAGAAACAGGCGTGTATTCTCGCCACCCTTTTTCCCCAACTTCACTGTTCAGGAGAACTCACAGACCATGGCTAAAATTCTCGATCTCACTACCGAACCTCGCACTAGCGAAGGAACCGCTGCTGTTAAACGTCTGCGTAAAGCAGGCAGCATCCCCGCAGTCGTCTACGGCCGCAAAACTGCCGTTACCAACGTGCAGGTGGACAGCAAGACCTTCACTAAAATTCTCCAAAACAGCGCCTCGGATAACATCCTTGTCAGCCTGAAGATGGGTTCTGGCGAGCAGCTTGCTCTTGTGCAGGAAGTTCAACATGACCACCTCAAGGGCGGCATCCTTCACGTGGACTTCCATGCGATCGCTATGGACGAAGAAATTCACGCTGAAGTTCCTGTTGAAACAACAGGCGAAGCGATCGGTCTTAAGTTTGGCGGTCTTATCGAAGCCATCCATCACACACTCGAAGTGCGTTGCTTGCCCAAAGACCTTCCAGAAAGCATTTCTGTGGATGTCACCGCACTGCAAGTCGGTAAAAGCATCCACGTCGGTGAAATCACCTACCCAGCAGGCGTTCGTCCGAAGCTTGCCGCTGACGTCGTCGTCATCATGTGCGTCGAACCTAAAGTCGAAGCTGAACCTACCCCTGCTGAAGCTGCTGCCGCCGCTAAGGGTGCTCCTGCCGCCAAAGGTGCCCCAGCAGCCAAAGCTGCTCCTGCCGCTAAGAAGTAATCCCTTACTGGACTTTGACCGCCTGCGGTGCCCGCTGAAGACACATCCTCTAGCGACCCAGGCGGCCTGACTCCAAGACTCATCATCGGACTCGGCAACCCTGGCATCGAATACCACGACACACGTCACAACATTGGATTCATGGTTTTAGACGAGCTAGCCCGCAGATTTAAAGTTTCCTTCACCGAGGAAAAACGCTGGCATGGACTCGTGGCTAAGCTGCCTTCAGGCTGGCTTTTAAAGCCCTTGACTTACATGAACGACAGTGGCCGCAGTGTGCGCGCGCTTTCCCAGTTTTACAAAATCACACCTGAAGAGACTCTCACAATCTATGATGATGTGGATCTCACGCTCGGCCGCATGAGACTGCGCCTGACTGGATCTGCCGCTGGGCACAATGGCATCAAGTCACTGATCAGTTCGCTCGGAACTCAAACGTTCCCACGTCTTAAATTAGGCATCTCAACCGATTCTGGTCGCCCAGGTGGTGACCGACTCGTGGGACATGTCCTCGGTAAATTTCGCGAAGAAGAACGCCCCACGGTTCAGATTGTCATCGAGCGCGCCGCAGATGCGGTCATCCGCTCCTTGCAAACCAGCCTCGGAGCAGCGATGAACCTCTTCAACCGCAACGAATCTCTCTAAACCAAAACCTCCACATCAAGATGAAACGCAAATACGAAGCCATGATTGTCCTCGACATGAAGGGCAAAGAAGAAACCGTCGAACAACTCGTCACTGGCATCAGCCGTGACTTCGAACAGTCTGGCGCCAAGCTCGAACAGATCGACCACCTCGGCAAACGCCAGTTCCCCTTCAGCCCACGTCACGTGACCAGCGGTTACTTCGTGAACTTCCAGATCGAAGCCGATGGCGCCGCCCTTGATTCCGTCCGTGGTAAGCTCGTCCTGAACGAAAACGTTTATCAGCAGTATTATCAGCGCATCGACATCAAGGAAAAAGGCAAGGCCAAAGCCAAAGCCTAATTTTCCCGAGATCGCCTCAACGCCTTTAAAGACCTGATTTGTCAGAACGTCTGTTCTGCAAATCAGGTTTTTTGTTGAGGGCGTAGATGTTTTGTTAATCGTCCGCCTAGCTGGCCCAAGGAGGCTTCGTTTCAGCTTCGTCCTGCCATGGATTGGTTGCTATGAGATGAGGCCTGTTCGTGGAGCGCAGTTGATCGACAGGATTAACAAGAAAACAGGATTAACAGGAATCAGTTCTAGCCTTTAAATTGGGGTGCCCTGTTTCTTGTGATCGTAATGAATCTGATATTCAGACCAAAAGATCGGTTCACTCATCCATCCAAAACATTCAGACGGCCTAATAAACCGAAGTTTTAAACGATACTCTCCCGACCGTTGACTTTGAAGGTTCAATCCGTCACTCTGAGGTTTGATTGAACCGAAAAATATGATCTCGGCCAATATTGCATCACACTAATTATACTGTTAGACGATTCCTCGTGCCCCGTGTGAACGAAGGCCAATGAGAACTACCCGAACAACCCGTATCCTGAAGTTCACAGCGAGCGTTCTCGGATTCTTTTTGCTCTGCTACCTTGCGGTCGTCGCATGGGCACTGTGGGACTTTCGCACCCACACCTACACCATTCACGGCGTCCCTAACGCCCTGTCAGATAACGCCGCAGCCATTCGTCTTTCGGCATCTGCGCTGCGACTGCACGGCGCAGACCTAGCAACATTTACGGCAGGCACGTTCTGGGGCGGTGTTACCGTCGGTTACAACGAACTCCATCCAAACCGCGCCACTACGCACTGGATTCAGCACGCACCCGGCACACTTCGTCTTGGCGTCGCTCTTGAGCAGCATGGCTCTGATGTGGTTTGCTACGTCACCCGCTCCAAATGAACTCGACGGAAACGCTTAACAATAAAGGATGCAGGCAACGGTTCGTATGGCATCTGTCGTGTCATCGACGCGCACTCCTCGCTGTCGCCTGATCCGAGACGTTATGCTCGATAAGAAATCAACTAAATGACCACTAAAATACGGTATCGTGATTCGAAGCTCATTAGAATTGGAGTACTACTATTTCTGATCGGGCCAGGATTTCTAGTTTTAGCCTATACTATCTCTCGCGTCATGGGTGATGAACATCCAAATCCAGTTGGACCTGGTTTGCTCACATATTTCCTGTTCTGGCCATCCGTCATTCTCCTGTCGATTGGTGCGCTGTGGACGTTCATAAAAAACAGAAAGGCGTGATATGGTTTCAGAATTCGGAGTTCGGACTGTGCAGAGCACAGTCTGCGCCATCTCGGCCCGCGGCTAACGCTACGTTCGGCAAAATAATCATGAACAATCAATTCACAGGTCCTCTAGTAGCTACGATTGGTGTCTTCGCAATTTGTGGCGCCCAATTCCAATGGGCTTTTTTCATGGAGCACCATAAGGCTCGATTCCTCATTCGTCTATTTGGTCGAAGAGCAACTAGAGCATTTTATCTCATTTTAGGGTCAGGATTGACTGTCGTTGGCGTTTCATTGGTTCTTGGCTTTATAGTCAGCAAAGAAGGCCGGTGAATAATAAAGACTGTGCCTACCATGAAAGGGTGCCTGGCTGTGAGGAACGAGCCAGCCAATGCCGCTTGCCGCAGAATTGAACCCCGCTTTGCAGCGATGAGGCTGATGCCATTTCTGGCGTAAAAATCACTTGCTGCCTAGGGCTTCACCTTTACCATGCGCGCCCTTCTGAAGGGCATTTTGCCGGACAGGAGACTTCATTAAACCAAAATTGCCGGTCTCCCGGATCAAGGCTCACTGCCTTGAGCGCATGTTCTCTGAATTTTGCGTGCGGAAGATTAGCCCCCTGAAAATACCACATGTCACAGATCCTCGCCGAACTCGTCGAAGCCGGAGTCCACTTCGGTCACCAAACCAAGCGTTGGAACCCAAAGATGAAGCCATTCATCTTGGATACCCGCAACCAGATCCACATCCTCAACATCGAGGAAACCGTCAAGCAGATCGACACCGCTGCTGAATTCCTGGCCGACCTCGCCCGCAAGGGTAAGCGCATCCTCTTCGTGGGTTGCAAGCGCCAAGCTCAAGAAGCCATCCGTGAAGCTGCAGACGCCTGCGGTCAATTTTATGTCAATCATCGCTGGCTCGGTGGTACCCTGACGAATCTCGAAACCATCCGCAAGAGCGTCGCTCGCCTTTGCTACTTGGAAGAGATCGAAAAGAAGCCTGAGTTCAAACTCATGTCCAAGAAGGAACTCGCCAGCCTGAACCGTGAGCGGATCAAGCTTGAGCGTAACCTTCGTGGCGTGCGTGGCATGGAAAAGTTCCCTGACGCTGTCGTCATCGTGGACTCCGCCCGTGAGCACATCGCTGTTCATGAGTCCCGCCGCCTCGGTATCCCGATTGTGGCTCTGGTCGATACCAATGCCGACCCGAACATCATCGATTACCCGATCGCTGCGAATGATGACGCGATTCGCTCCATCCGCATCATTCTCCAGAAGCTCATCGATCCTGTGATCGTGGCGACTGCAGATCTGAAGAAATAATCTCCACCCTTTTTATTTACTGATCTATGGCTGAAATTTCCGCTAAAATCGTTATGGCCCTGCGTGAGAAGACCAACGCAGGCATGATGGAGTGCAAAGCTGCCCTGAAGGAAGCCGAAGGCGACCTGGAAAAGGCAGAAATCATCCTCCGCAAAAAAGGCACCATCAAGGCTGAGAAAAAAGCCGATCGCCAGACCAAGGAAGGCATCATCGCTTCTTACATTCACATGGCAGGCCGCATCGGCGTGCTCATCGAAGTGAATTGCGAGACCGACTTCGTGGCACGCAATGAGAACTTCCAAGCGTTTGTGAAGGACATCTCCCTCCACATCGCCGCTGCGAATCCGAAGTTCCTCGGACGTGAAGAAATCCCAGAAAGCCACCTGGCCAAGGAGCGCGAAATCGCCACTGACCAAGTCAAAGGCAAGCCTGAAGCTATCGCCGAGAAGATCATTCAAGGTAAGATCGACAAGATCTTCTCCGACCAATGCCTGCTCGAGCAAGCCTTCATCAAGAATCCTGATCAGACCGTGGGCGACTACGTGAAGAGCAAGATTTCTGAGCTGGGTGAAAACCTCGTTGTGCGCCGTTTCGTGCGTTACGCCGTGGGTGAAGACCTTGCCTAGGATTTCTGATGACAGATCTTTTGAGGGCGGACGTCAAGTCCGCCCTTTTTTGTTTTTAACCCGGATCGCATGGCGTTATTGTTCCATGCCTAACTAGTCTGACATGGCCGATACCGCAGAATTAATACAACAACAAATGAATCTCGTTGGCTGTCAGCTGAGAGGTGTCTTGCACGGCCAGTAAAGCGCCGGTTTGCTCGAGATTCTTCCATTCAGATTCGAATTCGGGAACGATGGGGAAGGCGATCTCAGTCAGCAGGGCTTCTTCAGAAATGGCCGTTGAGGGCTGGGCAGCGACGGTGGAGGAGGAATCCTGTTGAGAAATGAGCGTGATGGAGGTCACCATGGCGCAGATGGCTGCGGTGACTGCCCAGCTCAGGGCAGGGGAAGGTGAGACGCTGTCTTGCCACCAACCTTGGAGTTTGGCCCAAAGACCATGCTCTTGGGGAGTCTGGCGGGCTTCTCTGACGATGTTTTGGACAAAGTTAGCACGTGGTTTCACGGGCTTGGCTTTGCCTAGCAAGTCCCAGAGAGGATCATTGGGGGTGAACGGTTCCATATTCAAAGAAGTAACCGCGGCTCCTGAAAAAAGTTTCAGGCTTGGGATGATTTTTCAGAAATCAACCTGGTGGCCAGTCGAGCGGACGGCCAGCGAGCAGGTGCACATGGAGATGAGGGACGCTTTCTCCAGCGTCTTTTCCATGGTTGATGACGAGGCGGAAGCCCTGACTGCGATCCTGGATGCCGAGTTTGTCGGCAATCTTGCCTGCGGCTAAAAGCAGGGCCCCGAGTGTGGCTTGATCCTCTGGCTGGGCTTCGCCAACACGTGGAATGAGCTTTTTAGGCACGATCAAAACGTGGATCGGAGCCTGAGGCTGGATGTCATTGAAGGCAGCGACGAGATCGTCCTCATAGACTAGGGGAGCGGGGATCTCACGGTCGATGATTTTTTGGAAGATGGTTTTTTCACTCATGAGTTAGGCTTAGCTGAACAGCTCTTCTTGGCCAGTATCGCGAGTGCGCCTGCTGTCCAAGCCTTTGATTTCATCGATGAACTCGCCCACGTCTTCAAACTGGCGATAAACCGAGGCATAGCGCACATAAGCCACGTGATCCACGGCTTCTAAATGGCGCATCACTTTGGCTCCGATAACGGTGGAGGGGATTTCTCGGTAGCCTTCTTCCTCAAGCTCGTTGGCGATGTCGTCCGCCATCTGGTCAATCTGCTCCATCTTGACGGGGCGCTTTTCGCAGGCTTTGCGCAGGCCTGAGCGGAGTTTTTCCCGGTCGAAGTTTTGCGGGGCGCCGTTACGCTTGACCACACGCAGTTCTTCGCGTTCGACGATCTCGTAGGTGGTGAAGCGGAAATTGCAGCGCATGCATTCGCGGCGTCGGCGTATGGCCTGTCCTTCCCGCGCCTCACGCGAGTCGATCACTTTATCTTGGGAACTTCCGCACTTGGGGCAGCGCATAATTGGGGGGCTTGATAAATCGCACCTCTAGGATGAAGCGCAAGCCCAGCATTTAGGCTGATTTTCGGCAGTTGGAGCAGAGCTCATCGCCAGCATCATTGATGCGGAAGTAGAGTGTGGGATCGTCCACTTCGGTTTTTTGACAAACGGTGCACTGATGGAAAAAGGGCGCGGAGGTGAGCGAGGCTTCTTTGAATTGCGTCCGCTTTTTGATGACCTTGGCCATGTGTAGGCGGTCACGAACAAATTCCGGACCAAAGACGATGAGGAAATTCAAGTGACCGAAGAAGATGGGAATCGCCATGGGAGGGGCCTTGAGGATGGTTAACAAAGTCAGAGCAGCCGCGGCCCAGGCAATCCATTTCATTTTCACTGGCAGGAAGAAATAAAGGCGAATTTCTTCATTTGGATAGGTTGCTGCGAAGGCGAGTAACAGGCTTTGAAACAACCAGATCCCGCTTTCATCGAGTCTGAAAATCAGTGAGCACGTGGTGATGGCAATCATGCCGCCGAGGAAGTAGAGATTGAGTCGGAATGCTCCCCAAGCCTGTTCGAGTCCGCGACCGAGCCACATGAGCATCATGGCGGAAAGCACGGCAAATAGCACATTGAAACTGCTGGGCAAAAATAGGTAGGTGACTAGACGCCAGACTTGACCGTCTAAGACACGCGTGCCGTCCAACATCAGGAAGTCCAGATAACGGGAGCGGGCCTCAGTGGACTGCAGGACGAAGATGGCAAAGGTGAGCAGTTTTAATCCGGCAATGATTTGCACCAGTCCAGGGATGGCAAAACGGCCAAAGCGTGATTCGAGTTTGTCTAAAAGTGGCATGGGAGAAGGATACGCGCAGAAAGGGTGGTTGCGCGGGAGTCTTTCGCTGCCAATACAGCTGAGGGCAAGATCTTCTCTGGCAGGATCGCTGATGGAGAAAGAAAGGTGACGATTTGCCAAATGGCGTATGTTTCAACTTATCCGATGCCGTCAGCCATTTTCACTGTCTTTACACCGACCTACAATCGCGCTCATACCTTGCATCGCTGTTATGACAGCCTCAAGGCGCAGACTTTCCGTGATTTTGAGTGGTTGATTGTCGATGACGGCTCCACGGATGGCACGGCAGATCTGGTGGCTGTCTGGCAGGCAGAAGGCGTGGTTCCAATACGCTACGAAGCGCTGTCGCATGGCGGAGCACACCGCATGCACAATCACTGTTTAAAATCTGCCCGGGGCCAGCTCTACATCAAGCTGGACTCTGATGATGGCTGTGAACCGCAGGCGCTCGAGCGCTACTGGTATCATTGGAATGGCATCCCTGAGGCAGATCGGGCTGGCTTCTCCGGTGTCACGGCTCTCTGTCAGGATCAAAATGGGCGACTCGTCGGCACCCTGTTTCCGATGAGTCCACTGGACTGCTCAGCGGCGGAACTGGAATATGTGCATCAGGTCAGTGGCGAAAAGTGGGGCTTTTTGCGGTTGGATGTTCTCAGGCAATTTCCTTTCCCTGAAGCGGCTGGGAATTTTGTCCCAGAGTCCTACATCTGGGCACAGGTCTCTACCCGTTACAAAACGCGCCACATTAACGAGCAACTGCGCGTGTGGTGGATGGATGCCCCCTCTCTCGTTCATGGCCCGAATGATCCATCGATCAACGCTGATGGCCATCGGCTGATGTATCAAATGGTGCTGAATCTAGAGTCTCACTATGTCTTCCACGCGCCGATCAAGCTCTACAAAGTGGCGGGTCTTTACGGTCGGTTTAGCCAACATTGCAGAATTGGATTCATGGGGCAGCTGCAAGCTCTGCGTGGCATGCTACCCAAATTTATCTGGCTGCTGGCAGCACCTGCTGGCACGCTGCTCTACTTGCGGGACCGTTGGCGGATAAATCGCAGCTCGGGAGATTAAGGCGCGCGACCTTCTTCGACGTCCATCAGGTCAAAAAAGGTGACGATGTCTTCGCGATGTCTCAGGCCAGCTTCAGCGCGCTGCTCAATCAGTCCGTTAGAAGCTTCATCACGCCAGCCGCGCTTGGTCATGAAGCTGTTGAAGAGGCGAATATGCTCCGCATCGGGCGTGCGACCGTTCTCCAAGCACCAAGCTAAGACTTCCTCATCCGTGCCGCCTTCTAAAACGCGCTGAGTTAAGGCTTCAAAGCTCACGCCTAGCAGGGTGCAGACGCGATCATCAAAGGTGCGTTTGCCCACGATGAAACCCAGATGATAACCTTCAGGAAGCTGACCATCACGGGCATGCAGTCTGATTTTATCAACGATGCGGCCAAAGACCATGATGCCGCCGACCATGTCGCGAGGAGAACGTAAAGGAAATGCCATGGATGAGACTAATGTTGGCTGGCCAGAGGTCAATCTGGTCTTGTTTGAACCTCTCGCCAGGATTCGCTGAGCGCTGTCATTTCAGAAGTAGGTGCCCCTAGCTTGTCGTTTGAAGGTAGCGGTAAAATCAAAAAGCCTCGAACGCGGGTTCGAGGCTTTCGTGATTTGAAGTCAAAGGTGTAGACTTATTTTGGCTGATGCATGGCGATGCAGTGCAGGCCGCCACCTTCCATGACGAGGTCTTTGCAGGTGACGGAGATGATCTCACGCCCTGGGAAGCACTCGGCGATCTTATCTTCGGCGATCTGGTCTTTTTTCTTCTGGCCGAAGATGGGAACCATGATGGCGTTATTCAGGATCATGAAGTTCGCGTAGCTGGCTGGCAGGCGGCTGAGGCGCCAGTCTTTGACTTCGATAGCATTTGGCATTTCAATCTCAATGATCTCGAGCTTGCTGCCATCGGGAAGACGAACGTCATCCAGTTGCTCGCGGATGGCTTTGAGCACTTTGAAGTTGGGGTCAGACTCTTTAGACTCGACCATGCAGATGACCGCATCTTCACGGATAAAGCGGACGACGTCATCGACATGACCGTCGGTGTCGTCACCTTCGATGCCATTTTTAAACCAGACGATGTTATTCACACCGAGCATGGCTTTGAGCTCTTTTTCGACTTCGTCTTTTTTGCGGGCCTTACCGCCATTGCGATTTGGGTTAAGGAGAACGTTTTCGGTGGTGAAGAGCAGTCCTTTGCCATTCGTTTCGATGGCACCACCTTCGAGAACGAAGTCAGAGGTGAAGCGTTCCATTTTCAGAGAAGCGGCAGCTTTCTCCGGAATGGTATCGTCTAGGTCGTAGGGGAACTTACCGCCCCAAGCATTGAATTTCCAGTCGGTGATGGCGACTTGGCCGGTCTCATTGTTTTTAATAAAGATAGGCCCGTGGTCGCGGCACCAGACGTCATTGGTGAGGTTCTCGTAGATATCCACCTGACTTAGATCGCCTTCGTTATCGGCAATGCTGAGACGGATGTTCATGTGGCTGAGCATGGGCGCGTTGATGCGCACACGCTCGTAGCGGGAAATGGTGCTGGCGATTTCCCCAAACTTGTCTTGAAGCTTGTGGAAGGTTTTGGGGCAGCTCTCTTTGTTTGAGGGCCAAGATAGCCAGATGGCTTCTTGGGTTTCAAATTCGGCGGGGAGGCGGTAGTTCTTGGGGTATCCTTTACTCATCTAGGTAGCGTTTGGTCAGGGGCGCGTATGTGTCAATGCGGCGATCGCGGAAAAATGGCCAGACTCGACGAAAATCTTCCACTTCTTGGAGGTCGCAAGTCACAACAACGACTTCTTCGTGCTCGATGCTGGCTTTGGCAACTAGTTCGCCATAAGGATTTGCGACGAAGGATTGTCCCCAGAATTCGGTGTCATCTTGGCCGCCTGTGCGGTTGACCGCAGCAACAAAGCAGCCATTGGCGACAGCATGGCCGCGCTGGACAGTCTCCCACGCGCAGTGTTGGGCCTTGCCCAATTCAGCTTTTTCGTAGCTGAGCCAGCCAATGGCTGTGGGATAAAAGAGGATTTGGGCACCAGCCAGTGCCGTCAATCGTGCGGCTTCTGGATACCATTGATCCCAGCAGATGAGCACTCCAATTTTACCAAAACGTGTCTCCCAAACGCGGTAGCCTAGGTCACCTGGAGTGAAGTAGAATTTTTCTTCAAAGCCCGGATCTTGAGGGATGTGCATTTTCCGGTATTTCCCCAAATAACTGCCGTCTGCGTCGATGATAGCGGCGGTATTGTGATAGAGACCTGGCCCACGTTTTTCAAAGAGCGAGGCGATGATGACGACGCCAAGTTCTTTGGCCAAGGCTGCCATATGATCGGTCGTGGGCCCGGGGATGGTCTCTGCAAGATCGAATAGCGCAGGGTCCTGGCGAGTGCAGAAGTAGGGAATGTTAAACATCTCCTGCAGGCAGATGATTTGAGCGCCCTTGGCAGCTGCGTCACGAATGAGCACATCATGCCGCGCAAGGCTCTGAGCCTGGCTGGCGAAGGTGGTTCCCTGAATCAGGCCTAATGTGACGACGGACATGATTGCCGATAGTTGAGAGAGGATGGATCAGTGCAAGTGAAGATATGCATTCTAGCGCCAAGGGTTATCAAAGGATGGCCACAAGCTGCCAGTTACCTTCATTGAGGCGGGTGAGGACATTGCTGGAATCAAAGAAGCATGCTTTTTGAAACCAAATGGAATCGATTTCATGGCTGGGCCTATTCAGCGGATTTCCCTCAGTTTTCCGCCTGTTCGGCGGACGATTCGTTCCCAAGCCTTTTTATCTAGGGGTCTCATTTGAAAGCCAATGAAGTGAACGGCCACTTTCGACAGTTTCTCTGCTGCCAGTTCCTGCATCTTAGCCTCCAGCAGATCATTCGTAATGCGCTGATTTTTCGGGTAAGTCTGTTCAAACTGACCATCTGAGATGATGAAGATGACGTCTGGCTTCATGGCAAAAGCAGCATCAAGCACGCAAACGACGCCGTTGGGTTCAGGGCTGAGCACACCTGCCTGACCGCGATTCATCTGGCCACCTTCGTTCCATTCGGTGTCGATCCACTGCATGGCCAAGTCGCGATTGGCTGGCGTCATGGGCGTGAGGCTATTGGCAAAAGGTTTGTAGTTTCGCACGAACTGAATCAATCCGAATTGGGCACCCGAAGGCAGGCTGCTCAGGAGTTTATGGGTCTCTTCTTTGACTTTGAGGAGCGGCATACCGCTGCTCGTGGCCTTATTGACCACGCTGCTGGAGACATCAAAACACAACACGACACGCTGCCCCTGGGCCTTCACGCCCATGAAGCTGAAGTTAGAGAGTCCTTTTCCCATTCCGCCGCTGCCGCCGAGGCCAAGACCAGCTCCATTTCCGAGGCCAGCGCTCCCTGTGAGTCCACTGATCATGGTGGAGGCCATGGTCGAGGGATCGGGGACAAGGCTGTTCTCAAAGCTGATCTTGGGAGCCTCCGGTAGGGCAAAGGCGGTCGGGCGCAGACTGACGAGGCGCTTTTTAAAGGTCGGCTTGGAGGCCAATCCTGCATGAGCCGCCAGATTCATGCGGTGTTGCCTGGTCTGTGGTGGAATTTTGATTTTAGCCGCTGGCGGGGCCACAAACTTCGGAGCCGGTGGCTGGATGTATTGGGCGATAATGAAGGCTCCTGCGCCCAGCGCCAGGATGCCGTGGAGGATCAGGCTGCCAAGCAATGCGGCCCCGGCTCCTTTGGAAGCGGCGGACGTCGCGTTCGCAGTAGCCGTGTTCATTTTAAGAGTCCTCCTCCTCTTCATCGCTATTGAGCGTCACCCCTTTGATTCCAGCCTGAGCGCAGACATTGAGGACATCGACGATTCGCTGATGTGAGCTTTGGTTCGCCGCATCGAGCGTGACCAAAGACTGCGTGCGGTTATTGTCCGCAGCCTCACGGAATCGGCGCAAAAGATCGCGCAGGGCCAGCAGTCCCTGATCCCCAGGTTGGCCGAGGATGGCCTCATTGACCTCCACCGCGCCATCGGGTCGGATGCTGATGCGCACTTCTTCGGGGAGATCGACACTGACTTCATCAGATACGGAGCCTGGCAAAGTCATGCTGATGTCTGCCTCGTGTCTTGGGGGCTTGGCAGAGACGATAAAAAAGCACAGCAACAGAAAGCCAATGTCCGCCATGGGAGCAATTTGCATTTCCTGAGGTTGCTCCTCTCTGCGTCGTCTTTTGATGCCCATGATCAGTTTTGGCCCTCCCGAAAGCTGGCTAAAATCACCTCCACCGCGCTAGCCTCAGCGCAGGCACGGTAGAATTCCTTGGTCTTTTGAGCAGGGATCGTTGCATCTGCCCTGAGATAGACTTTCAGCGGTGGGAACTGGATCAGGCGCATTTTCAGATGGGCCGTCAGCTCAGCAACATTCATGGCCTGGTTGCCCACAAAGTAAGTCCCGGCTTTGTCGATACTCACGATGACTCGCCCATTCATATCGGGTGGAATCTCGGCGGCTGAGGCGATTGGCAGTGCCACCTCCACAGCAAATTCATTTTCCACCAGATGCATCGTCACCATGAAAAAGATGATGAGAATCCAGGTGATGTCGATCATCGGCGCGATCTGAAAGCCGATGTCTTCGCTATGACGACGGCGGATGATCATGATTGCGGGGCGGGTGGGCCAGAAACAAAGCGGCCAATGAGAGTGGAAGCGACCCGTGCCACCTCAGACATCAGGGCCTGTAGCGTGTTCTTGAAGTAAAAATACGCAAACATGGCTGGAATAGCCACCAGCAGGCCGCCTGCCGTGCCCACCATGGCCTCACCGATGCCGCCCGCGAAGTCGGAGGCCTTTGCTGCTCCTTGGGAGAGTTTATCAAAGCTCTGGATCATACCTGAGACCGTGCCGAGCAGACCGATCATCGGTGCCACTGCAGCAAAGGCGTTCAGCATATTCACCCAGAGCATGAGGCGTGTTTCCTCATGAAAGATCGATTCGCCTGCCGCTGCCTCCAGATCAGCCTTGGTATACTCCGCCACGCCAGTGCCAGCTTTTTCCAGAGACTCGCGGATCACGGTGCTGAGCACGGATGGTGTCGCTTGGCAGAGTTGGATGGCCTTGCTCGCATCTTGTGTTTGCAGAGCTTCATGGAGGGCCGCGAGTAGAGGTGGCGGCACCACTTTTTTCCGATTGATCGCGATGATGCAAAAGCTCAGGGTCGAGACCGTCGCGATGCTCGTAAGGGCGATCATGTGCATGACCCAGCCACCTTCTTTGTAAAGATCGATCAGTGTCTTTGAGCGATGCTTGGCGGGCATTTCAGCGGCTGTCGGTGCAGGCGCTTCCGCCGCTTGGGCTCGCTGAGAGGTATTGAGCCCGACATAAAAAAGAGTGCCAGCGATGATGGCAAAGGCGGTGGAACGGATGAGGTGGAACATGAGGTTAGTCTTCGAAGAGATGGTAGCGTTTGGGTGGTGGTGGCGGGCCCATGGGCTCAGAATCCTTGGGTTCGTTAGCAGGCTTGGCTTTTGCCAGTGGTTTGTCTGATTCCAGGCTGGCCTTCAGAGGGATCAGCAGTTCTTTGGCCTTGGCTGTGTGATGGCTGTCGGCATAGAGATTCAGCAGATCCTCCAGGACGGCGACGACACGAGCGCTGTCATGGGTATGCAGGTAAATTTGTGCGGCCTGCCATAGGCCGTCTGCTGACTCGGCTCTGCGTCGAGGATGAAACAGGCTGGGATACAGGGCTAAATCCAAAGCCCGGTGATAATGCCGCTCACGGATCGGCTTCACTTCATCGTCTTCCATCCAACGCGGGTTGTCGGCTTCCACCTGCTTCAATGCGGTGAACTCCTTTTTCATGAGAAAACCCGTCACCAAGAGCATGAGATCAGCATTGGTTTCCTCGGCCATTTCAGTGATGGCCCAGGCGCGTTTTTCGACTTCTTTAGGCTTTGCCGTGGCCATGACTTGGATGAAAGCCAGGGTCTCCGTCTCAGCCAACGCTCGCGCACGCCGAGCTGGATCGTGGTCTCCATAGGCAATCTCTTTGGCAATTGCCTGAGCTTTCGCATAGGCCTTCGTTTCTCTCAGCGCCCGCGCCAGAGCTAGGCCAAAGTCGCCCGCATTAGAGCCTGTTAACTTGATCGTCGGATGTCGTGCTTCCCAAAAGACCCGCAGGGCAGGGATGGTCTCAGCTTTGGCCTCTGCGATCAGCTGACGTTCACCCATGGTTAGGCCAAATTTAATGCTACCGATTTGATCATAGGGCAGCACCCGCTTCACGGCCCCTCGCCGCATTTCCAGCCCACCGGGTAAAGCGCGGACAATGCCGGCACGGAAGGCTGGACCTTTGTTGGGATCACTCCAGCGGATCTCATCCAGCTCACTGCGTTGAGCTAAGGCACGAGTCGCTTCATCCGCGGTTTGAGCCAACGCTCCAGTAATCATGAAGGCCAAGCAAAGGAGACTTCTCATGAAGCCCCTCCTGCTTTGGGAGTCGTTGGTGAGATCTCGCCACCCTCGGGCACTTTCGGTAAAATCAGGCCACCCAGTGCGTTGGCACGTTTGCGACCCTCCGCAGCTTCACGAGTGGTCTTTAAATCATCCCGCTGAGCGAGCTCGGAGAACACTTCACGTGCCAGTTCACTTTTCCCCAACTTTTCCAGCGCCTGACCACGACCCCAGTAAGCCTTCGCCACCAGTTCAGGGTAACGATTAAACAGCACATACACCTGCTCATAAATCGGCAGTGCTTCACGCATCTGACCGCGCTGGGCCTGCAAGCTGGCGGCGGCTAGGAAAGCCTCTGCGCGGATCTTGGATGGTATGGCTTTGGATTTCTGCACGGCAGTATAGAGATGCAGTGCCTTCTCTTTTTGGTTTGCTTCCAGCAATCGCCCGCGCGCCAGCGCCACCCTGCCGCCGATCTCAGATTCGACCAGACTGATCCCGTGAGCATCCGGTGCCGACTTCGGCATCACAGCTGTTTTTTCAAAGCGATCAAACATGGCCAAAGCCCGCTCATGGTCACCTTTGGTTAAAGCCAAAAAGCCCAGCCCAGCATAGGCACGATCTCTCTCTAGGGCGCGTGGATACCATTTTCGTAAGCCTTCAAACAATCGCGCAGCTTCCTTGTCTTCGCCGATCGCTGCTGATGCTTCGGCACAGTCTAGTAGGATGCGCGGGGCCGTGTCTTTGGGCTCTAACTTCGCCCCTAGTCGTGCCAGCATCACTCGCGATTCCGTCGATTCAGACCGCTGTCTGAGTTGCGCTTCGGCCCAGCCGAGGCGGATGGCATACGGAGTGCGTTGCAGAGATTCGGCCGTGTCTTTCTCTTTTTGTAGGAGGTCACGCAGTTCCTGTTTTTGATCTCCTGGATAAAGCGCATTCAGACCCAAGAAAAGGTCCTCTAATCCAGGTCGCCCGGTTTCATTGCCGAGTTGATGCAGAGCTTTCCAATAGATTTCTCGGGCCTGTTCCGGCTTGCCTTCTTGCTTGGCCAGCCAGCCTAACCCATTCAGCGCTTCTGCCACACGTGGACTCTGCGCGCGCACTTTGAGAAAGTCCTCGTAGTGGCGCTTCATGCCAGCCAGATCTTTTTCAGCCTTGTAAATCTGTCCCTGCTTCATCCAGCCTTCGTCATGAAAGCCGGTCGCGTTGGCGCTGATTCGTTGATAGGCCGACTTGGCCTGAGCTAGCTCACCCATGGCGCCATAGCAGTCTCCAAGCGTCAATTGAGCTTCAGGCAGCCATTCACTCGTGGGATGTTCTTTTTCTAAACGCAGGAGTTCTGTGATGGCAGGCTCATACTGAGCTTCGGAAAAGAAAGCGTAAGCTCGGCGGAAGATGGCCTCGTCCACATACTCACCCGTGCCTGAGCTGATGTTTTTGATGCGCTCCAGATACTCGGCCAAATGCTTGCGTGCAGGCTCCCATTGCTGTTCAAAATAGGGCACCATGCCCCGCCAAAAAAAGGCGTGACCCCACATTTCATGCTGGGTCGGGAGCTCTTTCAAAAGCTCCTCCAACAGACGTCCTGCCTCTGCATACTGCTCCAGTTGCAGAAGGTTGTAAGCCGCCATGAATCGTGCCTTGGGAGCCAGTTCATCCTCGGGGAAGCGCTGACGGACTTCTGCATAACCAGCGGCTGCTTGGGCATACTCCAACTGACCTTCCAAGGCCTGAGCGCGGGCAAAGAGAACGCCAGGCAGACTTTTAGCCAACGGCAGCTTCGATAAACGTTCCAGATAGACCTCCGCTGCTTTGGCAGCTCGGCTCCAGCGTTCGAGTGACATCCAGCCGCTGATCAGGTTCGTTGTCGCCGATTCGACCAGTTCATCGGGGGGCATTTGGCGCACCATTTGATCCAGAATGAGCGACGCCTCACGGGTTCGGCCTAACGAATGATAGGCTTGCGCCAAACGCAGTCGCGAGGCGGAATCAAACTGCGGCATGTGGAGGATGTTCTCCAGGTCTTTGCTCATGTCCTTCAGGCTCGTGCTGATCTGGTTTTGGCGGACCGCGTTTTGACTCGCGGTCGCGTATTGCAGATCCGCCATGGCTTCGTCGATCTTGGCTTTTTGGAGCTGAAGGATCTCCGCGCGGGTCTGGATCAGGCGCAGCACCGCAATCGCTTGGTATGGCTGCTGCTTTTCCAGGAACCGCGACCCGAGATCAATCAGCAAAGACGAAAACGTCACCACTTGCCGCACCTGATCCAGCCGCGCTGAGATGTCCTGAGCTAGCGAGATCGCTTCATCCCAACGCTCGGCTTGAATGAGCGCATGAAGATGCAGGATGTCCGCGCGCCCGCCTGCTTCGGGGCTGGCGCTGCGGATGTCTTTTCCATACTTGGTAAAGAAGGTGATCGCGCCCGGCCAGTTCTGTTCCACGACATAGCTCATGCCGCCGAGAACCAGCGCCTCCATTCGACGACTGGACTCCGCCTGGGGATCGTTAAAAACCGCACCCAGATGATTGCGGGCTTCTTCATGTTTCCCGGATTGCAGGGCGGCTAAGCCTGCAAAAAAGCGTAACTCCGCCCGCACCAAGGGATCAAGCCCAGGATCTGCTAGAGCGGCAATGCTTGGTTTTTCTGCCAGATCCAGTTTGCTTTGGCGCAGGTAAGCTAGCGCTAGTAGAGGCTGCACTTTTTTCACCGGCTCTGCCAAAGCCGCATCCGCTGCATAGGTATCGAGGAAACGCTGAAACACCTCTGACGCCTCCGCCCAATGATGAGCAAGGTAAGCCGTTTGACCTGCTTGTAGCATCTCCATGGGTGCGGAAACCTCCTGAGTATAGCTATTCTGACCTGAGTAAATAAGAATAATGCCTAGAAATAGAGCGCGATAATTCTCCGTCATGGCATCAGGTAAATTAGCTAATCACTGATGCAGTATAAAAACGCTATGAGTTATTTTGTCACTCAAAAAGTTATTTTTTTTATTATTTAGGTAATTTTACCTTAGTAAAATAGAATCCCCGAACCCGTTCATGAAGGCAAGGCTAGGTCAGCATCCCGAGCTGCCAGAGAATAAAGGTCGCTTCCTCGGCATGTTCGCGCAGGCGGTGGAAGCGGCCGGATTTGCCGCCGTGGCCGGCACCCATGTTGGTCTTCAGTAAGACAAGGTTAGCGTCTGTTTTCAGGGCGCGGAGTTTGGCCACCATCTTGGCAGGCTCCCAGTAGGTCACACGGGGATCATTCAGACCGCCGGTAAAAAGCATAGGCGGGTAGGCCTTGGCCTGGATGTTGTCATACGGACTGTAGCTGCGGATGCAGTCAAAGGCGGCCTTGTTCGTGATAGGGTTTCCCCACTCCGGCCACTCGCCAGGCGTTAGCGGCAGGGACTCGTCCAGCATGGTGTTGAGCACATCCACAAAAGGCACATGGGCGACCAGTGCACCAAACAACTCCGGCGCTTGATTGGCCACGGCTCCCATAAGCTCGCCACCGGCGGATCGGCCCGAGGCGGTGACGCGGCCCTGGGCCACATAACCTTGGGCAATCAGGCCTTTGGCCACATCGACAAAGTCGTTGAACGTGTTTTCACGCTTCATGACTTTGCCATCCAGATACCATTGATAGCCCAGATCATCGCCACCGCGAATGTGCGCGATCGCATAGGCAAAACCGCGATCCACCAGCGAAAGGCGATCAGCGCTGAATCCAGGAGGCATGGCGATGCCATAGGCACCGTAGCCATACAAGTGCAGGGGGCGGCTGCCATCCTTGGGGAATCCCTTTTGGCAGAGGATGGAAACCGGCACCTGCACGCCGTCCCGCGCCGTGATCATGAGCCGCTCCGTCTCATACTGACTGGCGTCATAACCTGAGGGAATCTCCTGCACTTTCAGCACTTCCAGCCGCTTGTCAGCAAGATGGAAATCATAGACCGTTTCTGGCGTGACCATGGATTCATAATCCAGGCGCAGTTTCGTGATGGCATACTCAGGATTGTCGCCTAGTCCGGCCTCATAGCTGGCTTCTGGGAAGACGATCTTCTCCGCCTTGCTCGGATCCGCGTAGTCGCGCAGCTCGATCTGGTCCAGCCCATCCACGCGGCCTTCCGTGACATAGAAGTCCTGAAATAACGCTAAGTCCGTGAGGTAATGCCGGTCGGATCCAGGAATCAGCACCGTCCAGGCATCCGGCTGATCCAGACTGGCCGTGGCGATACGAAAGTTCACATGATCGTCATTGGTGAGGATGTAGATCACTCCATCACGCACATCCACCGAGTAATTCCGCCCGACTTTCCTGGGACTGATGAGGATCGGCTCAGCGGTCGGATCATGGGCTGGCAGCAGGCGGATTTCACTCGTCACCTGATCACCGGTTTCGATGATGATCCAGTCGTCCTGGGCGCTGAGATTGACATCCACGCTAAAGCCAATATCGGCCTCGTGATAGAGCCGAGTGGCCTTTTGGGGATCAGTGCCGAGCCGATGGTAGAACAGTTGATCCGTGCGCCAGTTTTCATTGGCAAGACCATAGACCAGCCCCGCGCTATCGGCAGACCAGACCAGATTGGAAAGCACGCCTTCAATGACATCGGGCAAGTCTTCACCGGACTCAAGATCCCTGAAATGGACGGAAAAGCGCTCCGAGCCATCGTCATCCAAAGCATAGGCCATGAGTCGGCCGTCCGGGCTGATGATCAGTTCATCTAGAGTGAAATAGTCTTTGTCCGCCGCCAGCGAGGTTTCATCCAGCATGAGCTGCTCGGCCCCCCCAGCCACCGGCTTCCGGTAATGCTGCCGATACTGCGCGCCCGGGGCAAACCTTGACCAATAGATCCAGTCGCCATCCTTTTGGGGCACCGAGCAATCGTCCTCTTTGAGGCGGCTCTTCATTTCCTTGAAGATCTTATCCACCCAGGGCTTTTGCGCCGCCATCTGCGCCTCAAAGTAGCGATTCTCCGCCTTTAAATAACCCAGCACCTCCTTGTCACTAATCTTGGGATACTTCGGGTCCTTCAGCCAATGCCAAGGATCGTCTAGCACCACTCCATGATGGCTGGAAGAATGCGGGCGTGGTTCGGCAATCGGTGGTTGAATGGCATCTTTCATCGGAGAACAAGGCTAGTCTGACTTGGCAGTCTGCATGCTTGTCGCAAAGAGTCCCAGAATGAAACAAAATGTGAGAATGATTTCATCCGGCTGAGATGTTAAGCGGACAGAAAAAAGAATCGGGAAATATCCCGAAATCGGAAGTGAATTCTGTGCTAAGCGGCATTAGCCGAATCCTTCCGACTTTTCGATCATCGGCCTTGAGGGATTCGTTTGAGTCACTAGTTTGTCGGATGATGGCGGCACGCGTTCTCTTCTTTTTAATGACTTCTCAACTCATGGCTCTGGAGATTGTGGCGCATCGTGGGGCTTCGGTGCGGGCACCTGAAAATACGGTGGCAGCTTTTCGTTTGGCCTGGGAGCTGGAGACGGATGCTTGTGAGCTGGATCTGCATTTGACCGCTGATGGCGAGATCGCGGTGCTTCATGATAAGGACACTCACCGAACAGCGGCGATCCAAAAAATTGTGGCGGAGACTGCGATGGTCGATCTGAAGAAGTTGGATGTCGGTGCCTGGAAAGACGGCATGTATAGCGGTGAACCGATCCCGACGCTGATGGAGGCTCTAGCGACGCTGCCTGAGGGCAAGCAGCGCTTTTTCCTGGAGATCAAATGCGGGCCGGAAGTGGTGCCTGTTTTAGCACAGCAATTGCAAAGCTGGAAACCACGCGCAGCCCAGCTCTGCATCATCGCCTTTAATCGTGCGGTGGCTCAAGCAGCCAAGAAGGCGCTACCTTGGATGAAGGTGTATCGTTTATCGTCCGAAACTACGAAGACGAAACAGCCTGTGGATCTCAAGGCTTTGATTGCCGATACGCTGGCAGATGGGTTGGATGGCCTGGATCTCAGTCAAGATTTCCCCTTGGAGGAGGCCAGCGTGAAAGCCATCCGCGCAGCAGGGCTGGAGCTCTATGTGTGGACGGTGAATCGCCCCGAAGTTGCTCGTCGGATGATCCAGTTAGGCGTGGATGGCGTCACCACGGATGATCCGGTGATGCTGCGTCGAGTGCTGGAGACAAAGTAAAACGTCCCGACTAACTTGCCCTAGAGTTACGCGATGTTTCGCCCGCCATGGATGATATGAGACTGTTCGTGATTCGAGTTTCTAATCACAAGATTAACAGGAAAACAGGATTCACAGGAATGGGTTCTGACCTGTAAATCCTGTCTTTCTGTTTTCCTGTAAAATGGAGTCTCCAGTTGCTTTGTTGTCTTCGACTTATAAGGCCAAAGTTACTCTTCGTTGCACATCCCACGCCCCGTGGATTGTCTGCTAGATTCAGGAATGGCTGACCGCCGATTTGCATCCGTCATTGATTCCAAAAGGCTTTTCGCCTCTCGGGCGGTGTCACCCAAGACACAGCCGCTTCGAGTCGAAGAAGCCTTGTGAAACCAAGCCCTGGCACAACTCAACGACTTTCCATTCTCGGATCTAGGTAAAACGCCTACTCCCAGCGCGATGGCTGTCCGGTACTTTCCAGGACGGCGTGCCAGAGCTCGCCTTTAGAGTCCACTTTCCGGCGGCCATGGGTGACCATTTCAAGCGGCAGATGCACAAAGGCATTGTGCCAGCGACCGACGAGCATGTGGGTTTTTCCTGCCATGGCAGCGTGGACCACGGCTTGGGCTAGGCGGCTGCAATAGACATTGTCCTGCGGATTGGCAGGCACGCTGCGGACGATGTAGCTGGGGTCGATGTATTTCAGATTGACCTCCATGCGGCGGGACTTGAAGAAGCTGTTGATCTGATCTTTGAGAAACAGACCGATGTCGCCATAGCGCGCATTGCCGCTGGCATCGGTGCTGCCATCACTCTGTAGGAGGTTTTGACCGGCGCCTTCTGCCACGACGATGACGGCTTGACCGCGTTTGGCCAAACGATAACGCAAGGATTCCAGCAGCCCTAGCGGGCCTTCCAGGGCGAAGGGCACCTCAGGAATGAGCACGTAGTCCACATTGCTACCAGCCAGGGCGGCAAAGCAGGCGATGAAGCCGCTGTCACGCCCCATAAGCTTCAGCAGGCCGACGCCATTGACGGCTCCGCAAGCCTCGGTGTAAGCGCATTTAACCGCGTTCACGGCCTCGGCAAAAGCTGTTTCGAACCCGAAACATTTGTCGAGGTACATGATGTCGTTATCGATTGTCTTGGGAATTCCGACCACCGCCTTACTGAGTCCGCGCCTGGTGACTTCATCCGCAATCGCTGCTGCACCGCGCAGGCTGCCGTCTCCGCCGATCACGAAGAGAATGTCCACTCCCATGTCTTCCAGGGTGTCCACCATTTCACCGATCGGTTGCTGTCCGCGGGAGCTGCCAAGAATGGTGCCGCCAAAGTTATGGATCTGCGCCACCGATTCAGGACGCAAAATGAGGGGCGTGTGGCCGTAGCGCTGAACGAGGCCCTCGTAGCCGTAGCGGAAGCCGTACACTTTGGTCACGCCGTATTGACGGTGACATTGATTGACGATGCCGCGAATGATGTCGTTGAGACCCGGGCAAAGTCCACCACAGGTGACAATGCCGACGGTGGTCTTGGCGGGATCAAAGAAGATGTGTTCGCGCGGTCCCGCTTCCTCAAAGGTGAAGGCCTCCGACTCGGTGCTGAGTCCTTCGACCGTGTTGGTGTACAGGATGCGGTCCGCATCCGTTTTGAAGGGCACTTCAACGGTACCAATCTGATGGAGTGGGGAGGGGAACTGACAGGGACCTAAATTAGCAATGGAGACATTCTGCATACAGCACTTCTTTCTGTAGCAGAAGAGGTGCCACCTGAAAGTGGCATGATGAATTATCGCGACTTTGTCATGTTTCGAT
>CAMBPS010000032.1 GCA_945869675.1 Prosthecobacter debontii
AGCACACCATCAGCATCGAAATCGACCACGAGGCGGCCGAGATAGCTGAACTCGGTATCGGTGGTAACGATGAGGGTTGGCTTGCCGTCTGCACCAGCTGTGACGATCGGATAAGCGTCCGCAATGAAGTCGGCGTCATGGCCGTTGAAGCCGACGGCGACATCATTGGCGTCTCCCATGCGCTCGTGACCGCCACCAGCGACCATGATGTCGATGCCGGAGACAAGGCCGGCGAGGTCTTTGTTCCGCTGAAGCGTGTCGAGTTGATCAACAAGGATGATCTTGTTCACGCCGAGGCCTTGCAGCGCAGTGATGGCTCCCTGGAGGTAAGCGGCGACTTCCTGGAGATCGCTGGTGGCAACATTCGCGTCATCTTTCGGCACAGTGCCGTTCGGCGAGGTCTTGGTGAGCAAATCCCATGTCGTAGCACCGACGATACCGACTTTTTGACCGCTGACGGTCTGCACAGCATACGGGGCGATCTTGGCCTTGATGGCGGTGGTTTCAGAACCAGCGATGGCGCCGCCTGTGCCGCCGAGTGTGGTGTCAGCACGTCCTCTGAGCGAGGAATCATTCGCGAAGTCGAGATTTGCCGTGATGAAGGGGAACTGCGCACCGACCCAGGCTCCCGATGGGAAGAAGGAACCGGAAAGCACAGGCGAACCGAGATCGAATTCATGATTGCCAAGTGCGGAAGCGTCTGTGCCAAAGGCATTCATGATGGCAAAATCAGGACGGCCAAGAGCAGTGGCTCCGATGCCTGCGACGGCGCTCAGCGAAGGATCAGCGCCCGCGATAAGCCATGGGCCTGGGATGAAGCTATCACCTTCTGCGAGCACGACCGTGTTCGCATACTGGTCGTCGAAGCGATCGATCATCGCACCCATGATCGGCGCGGTCTGGATGCCGAGCAGGCCGCTCTCACCATAGTAGTGGAGCACTTGCAGCGTGTAGTCCACTTCGCTAATCGCCAGATCTGTGGCGGCACCAACTCCAGTCTTACTAACGGCAAAGCTTTGGGTGCTGAACTTGCTGTTCAGGGCAGATGTAGAAAGAGCATAGTGGTTATTGCCGATCTCGCTGACATTGATCTTCTGGTAGTCAGCGTTGAAAGCAGAAGCTCCTGCGGTGAAGACCGTGTAGCCATGAGCGGCTGTGTCGGCTTGGAACATCTCAGGCGTGTTGTGCTTGATGATCGCATCCGTGGCATTGATGACTGCCTGCTTCTGCGCGCTGTCGAAGGCGAAGGAGCCAGGCTGGCTGTAAGCAGCTTGGACAGCAGGCGTCATCAGGCCTTCCACCGTCGTAAAGGCACCGCTCACGGCTCTGCGAAACTCGGACGAGGATGCAGAGGGGACGGTGAAATCGACCACCTTCTGACCGTTGGTGGCATTGTTCCTGCCGATGAGTTCAGCATGAATGTCGCCAGACACGATGATGGCATCGTGCTGGGCAAAGAGGTCGATCATGCCCTGACGGAACTGCGGGAAGCCAGCGGGTTCATCGGCATTGAGGAGGAATTCCACAAGGAACTGCGACGGTAGGGAGGCTGGAATAGTCTGACCGCTGATGGTGCCTTGCGTTGGCAGGCTAACACCGGCAGGAAGGTCGCCCAATTCGAACTTGATAGGCGTGTAAGGGGTCGAACTGGCCACCACGCGCCATTTGTTGCCGGCGGCGGTGCTGTTACCGAGCGCGGTAGCCAGGAAGGTCTGCTGGGCGGTATTATAGAAGGCCTGATCACGACCGAGTGCACCACTGGAAAGCAGGAAGGCCTGATAAGTGTAACCTGCAAAGAGCTGGAAGGTTTGATTCACCACTTGATAGCGGCTACCGAAGTCGCTGAACACGCTGGTCTTGCCTAGCAGGTAATACGAAAGACCACGTGGCATGGCGGCGAGAGCTGCCGCGTCAAACGGTGCTGTCTGTCCTGCCGCGACGAAGGCCTGATTGATGAAATTCGCATCCTGGAATCCGATAACCTGGGCATCTGCATAGGCTGCACTGGTAGTGATCGCGGTCTGTCCCGTTGGCAGCGAGGCCAAGGCGCTGTTGGCGGAGGCTGCCATGATGGCCTTATAAACACCCTTGACGGCCGCGTAAGCCGAATCATCGATGTTGACATACTGGGCAAAGTTACTGCGAATGTTGGGCCAGACAGCGGCCGTAAACGTCGGAACATCCAATCCGTTGACCGCAGCGAGAGTGGCGATAACATTGGCTTCCGTCATCGGAATGCCAGACGGGATCGCATTTTCAGGAATCAAATGGTCAGCGCGGTTGGTGCGGATGTCCGTGAGAATCAGGTCGAGATTGCTGCCGAAGTTGAAGGCATCATAAATCACGGTGTTCGGGTAGAGATCCGTGCTGTCGATTTCGAGGCCGTTGCCAGTGGCAGCCATGCCGCGCTCGGTCGGAAGGAATTCCATCCAGGCCTGCTCGCCATTCTTCTTCCGGTTGGTTTGCTGCTCGTTGACCTTGTCATCAAAGTAGGTGGCGTTGTCCTTCCAGTTGTCATCGCTGAACTCATGGTCATCCCAGATGCTGATCATCGGAAAGAGTTCATGCACGCGCTGGAGTTGCGCATCCTGACGGATGGTTTTGTAAAGGTCGCGATAGTTGCCGACCGACTGTGCAGCGTAGTTGCCACTGCCGAGATTGATGGCCTCTGCAGGATTGGAGAAGACCATGGCGCGCTCTGGCAGCGAGGTCTGGAAACTTGGATCGCCCGTGGTTTCATAGACGTAGTCACCAAGATTGAGCACGAAATCGATGGAGTTTTGCTCACGTTCAGCAAGCTGGCGCAGCACGTTGAAGTAGCGGCCGACGAAGTCATTGCAGTTGATGGCGGCATATTTGACCGTGCGAGTCGATCCTGCGGCAGGGGCGGTCTTGGTGCGGCCAATCGGCGAGCGCTGGCCGTTGTAAGTGAACTGGTAGTAGTAGGTCGTGTCAGCAGCGAGGCTGCCCACCTTGACCTTCACCACGCCGTCATGCGCAGATTGAGCGGCCAGCGCGCCACCGCTCCAGACGTTGGTGCCGCCAAGAGCAGCAGTGGTGCCCACATCGGCAATCGTGCCTGTCGTGCTCATGTGCAGCGTGACAGAACGATTGACGCTGGTGTTTCCATCCAACAAGCGGGTCCAGAGAACCACGCTGCTGGAGCGGGGATCGCCAGAGGCGACAGATTGAGGGAAGTAAGCCGAACCAAAAGCAGGAGCTACCTGGATAATGAAGGTGGTGCTGTAGGAAAGAGCTGGGCTACCGTTATCGGTTGCGGTGACCTTGACCACGATATTTCCGACATCCACAGCGGTAGGCGAACCGCTGAAATTGCCAGTGGTAGCATTGAAGGTGAGCCAAGCAGGTAACGCACTGTCGTCCGCACGCGTGGCGGTGAGAGTGAGCGGCTGACCTTCCGGATCCGTAAAAGCATTCGCAGGCAAGGTGTAAGAGAACGCGGAACCCTTCGTGGCAAGCTGGGCAAGAATAGCGTTGGTGGCAAAGGGAGTTTGGTTGTCCGAGCCGGTCATGCGCACGCGGTATGCGAGGATGACGGTGTCATTTTCCAGACCCGCGTCGTAGCTCAAGAGTGCGCCGGTGGCATCCTTATAAACGCCAGTCCGCGTGATAAAGTCGTTGTCATTTCCGACGAAGAGGAAGTAGTCGTTCGGGTTGGCAGGATCATTGGCAGAGACGAGCGAGAGGGCTTCCCACTTCTCAGAAATGGAGTTGATGTCGCCGGGTGCGGTGTTGAGATTGAGTCCGAACTTGGCGACTTCAGCGATGGGTAAGCCTAGCTTGCCGATCATGTTCAGCGCTTCGGTCCAGGACAGTGGAGTCACGCTGGCCTCGAGCACTCCCGCTGGAGCCACTGCGCTGCCAGCATCATCGAAGAGTCCGTTGATATTCGTCGCGCCCGTGAGGTCGGCAAGGAGGATGGACTTAAAGACGGGCGAACCGCTAGCACCGCGGCCATTACCATCGCGAGAGAGGATGAGAAGCTGGCGGTCGTTGAGCGCGATGATGGAGCTTTGTGCGCCGGTGCGGTTCACGGCAACCGTGCCGCCGTTGTCATCGATCCGTGGGAGCTGTATCACATACTGCGCGCTCGGGGTATTCGGCGTGTCACTGGTGGAAATGTCATACACGACCAAGCGTGTGTTGAGCCGAGTCTGCTGAGCACTGGTACTGTCCTGCATGGTCGCACTCTGCATGAGGCCGAATAGCTTCGTTCCGGCTGGACTCTGAGCTAAGCCTTCCACTCCTTGGTTTACGCGGCGACCATCGACATTGGCCGGAGACGCGATGAAAGAGATCGCACCGCCTGCTGTGGCGTGCGGAACGAGAGCTGCGGGCAACTGAAGCTGACCGTCGATCTGCTTCGAGCCATTGAAGTGGTAAATGTAGGCTCCGTATTCGTCGCCAACCCAGCCTCTGCCACCTTTGCCTGCGCGGGTGTCGAGGATGAGTCCTTCGGAGTCCACAGTGAGACGGTTGGTTACCGTGCCATCGCTCTGAGTCGAGCTGCCAAGTTTCACCGGAACGGTGGTCCCGAGGAGATTGACGCCTCCATCTGCAAGAAGCCCCGTCGTGAAAACCGGTGCCGTAGCTGCATTGCCATCATGGTCATAGGTAAAGCGAGATGACCCATTGAAGCTGAGCGCAATCTGATTCTGAGCCGTGATGGCGGTCGTGCCAGTGTAAGGCGTGAAGGTGAAATCAAACTCATTGATACGAGCGGCGTAGTTAGAGAAGATCGTGCCGCTGTTGTAACCTCTATCAGGCAGAGTGTTCAGGGTGCCGCTGAAGCTGCCATTTGCATTCTTCACCCACTCGGTGATTTGCATGTCGGAAAAGGATCCCAGCGTCTCACCAGTCGCAGGATCAATCGAATTTGCAGGCACGCGGCCCACGCCTTGCAGACCGAGATTGACAAACTGAGTGCCACCCACATTCACGCCAGCGGCTGGCCAGGTCTCGGTATTCGCCAAGGTGACATCGCGATTGGTGTTGGTAAACGGAGTGCTGATGGTCGGGGCGTCATCATTCGTGATGGTGCCCGTTCCGACGGTGTTTCCCAACAAGGTGCCGCCGGTCGTGTTGATGAGATTGGAAAGTGTGATGATGACCGTCTCATCAAACTCTTGAGTGGTGTCGCCATTGACTGTGACCACGATGTCTTGCGTGGCAGCGCCGCTAGCGGTGAAGGTCAAGGTGCCCGCAGCGAGCGTGGCGTAGTCGGTGCCCGATGTGGCGGAGCCTGTGACCGTGTAGTCAATGGAGAAGGCGGTGCTGGTATCGCTACGTGTCACCGTGAGGTTTAAGGGTGTCGTGAGGCTGTTGCCCTCAGCCACGCTGGCATTGGCGATGCTAACCGTTGGCTGGCCAATTTCGAAGACAGTCAGTGTGTTCGAATCCTCACTAGAAACGAGCAGAAGTGGTTTGCTGGTCGGACTATCTGCGGCTTCGACGACAACCATACCCTCGGGGTTGGTATCACCAGTGCGTTGAAACGCAGTGGCGAAGGTCGGGGCAAGTGGGTTGGTGACATCGAATGCGAGCACCATGTGGGAGCGTTCCAAACCGACAAAAGCATAAGTGCGGCTGCCGATGGCTGCCACGGTGACACCTTCTGGTTCGGGGCCTTTGTTATCGCTGCGCGCGTCGAAAAACTGAGCAGGAAACTGCGATGCGACGATCATTTCGATCATGTCACCGCTGTCGAAGACGCGTGCGCCTGTCGAATCGTGGATGGAAAATGAACGTCCGCCATAGCTGAGGATGCGGTCAATGTCGCCGTCGGGTACAAGGTCTGTATCGCCGCGCAGGCCGAGGAGGTTCGAGACAACCAAGCGGCCTAGGCTGGCCGGAGTTTTAAGGGTGGTTTCCGCTGGAAACGCGGTGTCGTCGAGATTGTAGCTGGCATTGCTGACCGTTGTGGTCTCGTCCGGAGCGAGGAAGTCATTGCGGTCGTCGCCTTCGTTGGCGGTGACGTAATAAGTCTGTCCACCGACTTGATAGGAGGCGACGGCATCCGGCATGTAAAGACCGAAGACAGGATTTCCCGTGGTCGGGTTCACAAGATTCAAACTACCGGCTCCGTCTTGGTCGCTGAAATCATACCTGCCAAGCGAGAAGTCTTTTTCACCAAGCGGAACAACTGAGGTGAAAGTCGCGGTGACGATGTCTAGGATGGCAACGGCGTTGGCCTCTTGGAGAGTGACCATGGCCTTGGTGCCGTCTGGAGAAATGGCAAGGTATTCCGGCTCGAAATCGGTGGACGGCACGCCATCGTCGAAAATGCGGACACCTGCTGTTTTGAGGGCAGCAGTTTGTGCATCAAAGGCGGAGAAGTTGGCAGTTTGAATCGCACCGGGGATACCAGCAGCATCTACAGAGACGATGCTCACGGTGCCCTGTGCGGCATCCGGCACGGCTAAAGCGACAGTGGTTTGCGGCGCAGTGGTGGCAAGCTCACCTTCATTACAAACTAGTAACTTGGAGCCGTCTGGTGTGAAGGCGATATGATCAGGAACGACTCCGACAATGGCGGAGCCGATCAGCGCACCCGTCGCAGCGTTGAGGAAGACGACATGGCCGTCGTTGGTTTTGGGGTTATTGATGATCGCTGCGGAGAGAATACTTGGATTTCCACCGGTGCCCTTGCGGACGGCAATGGAGGAAACATCGTTACTGGTTAGACCAGCAACACCCAACGCGGATGGTGTGATTACGGGGAGTAATGCAGGAGCTGCGGGGTTGGTGAGATTGACGACTTGGATGCCAACAACCGACGAAGCAAAAGCGAGCTTAGAAGCAGGATCGAAGGCTGGAATTTCCGAACCGACGAGTGGGATGCTTCCAATCACAGTGGATGTCAGGCTGCCGCTCGCTGGGTAGGTGACTGGAACTACGTCATCGTTGGTGATCGTGCCGGTGCCGGTGGCATTGCCGAGTGCCGTGGTGCCGGTTGTCTGGATAAGGTTACTGAGGGTGACAACAATCGTCTCGTTACTCTCGATCACTGCGTCACCAAGTATATTAAGGGTGATGTTTTGGGAAAGCGCTTCGCCAACCGCGAAGGAAAGCGTGCCGCTGGCAAGCGCGGTAAAGTCCGTGCCTGAGATAGCCGTTCCGCCAGTCACCGCGTAGTTCACAGAAAATGCCGAGGTGTCCAACGTGCGACTGACCGCGAGGGTGAGTGAGGCGCTTCCCGAATTGCCCTCAGCAGCGGAGGCCGTGGCGGCAATCGAAACGGTAGGCGGGGAACCCAGGACGAATGGATTTCCATTACTGACTGTGAGCGCTGCATCGGTAGTCCCGATCATCGACCAGTTCGTAACAAGGTTGGCGACATGAGACAGATAATCAGGGAATGTCGTTTGCCCACTGCGGAGGCCTGTGAATTCGGCAAAGTCCGAGCTATCGATGAGAAACAGCGCAGTGCTACCAGATGTCAGACCAGTGTTTGCGATGCTATCGGGTGTGCCATCATTATGGTTTGCGATGAAGGCAAGGAATGTCGAGGGGGCGGTCGAAGAGCCGCCTTGATAGGCATAGATGGACTCGTTAGTAGCGTTGATACCGGTATCGCCGCTCGGTGTGGCAGTTCCGACCGTAGCCGAGATCGTGACTTTATCATAGTTATCGATGACCACCACAGTGCCAGCAGCAACACCACTAACGGGAGCTGTCCATGTCACTACACCTTCTCCGGTGTTGAACGCGCCGCCCACACCGATGGCACTGCCGTTCCATTCGTTGTCGTTAAAATAGATCACTTCATTGGCCGGAATGGAATTTAGTGCCACGAAGGCGATTGCATCGCGGTCGGCATTGAAGGTGGTGAAAGCAATGTCACCCGTCGTAAGAGCCGACACGGTATTCGCTAGCGCAGTGGCTAAACCAAAGAGTAGAGCTCTTAACTTTGGAGACGTGTTTTCGAAGCGTAAGGATCTTAGTTTCATAAATATCGTTGTGAATCCCTGCGATTTATGGAGGCTTTCTTAAATAGAGCGCTCATTTCTGTGTGACCTTTTTGTTGAACTTCGTGTTATGTTTCAGGTTCGTCACGCAAAGCCTATCGGCATTGAGAATCGGGATCATGATCAACCTAACAACTGATCCGTTGATGAACCGTAAATGTCACTCTCAATGAGTTGCTGAGATCGCATCTGGCTTGTGACTTGTGAATTGGAAACTAAATTTTGCCTTTTCCATGCGAGCACAAACATCCACTTCATTAACACTTCTCTCTGTGGCTGCCTTCGCGGTTATCGTCTTTAAGGCTTCCAGTCGTGAGGCTTCGAAGTTAGAACCGTTAAGTATACAAAGCTCTCCGCCCGAGTTGGCCTTGCTCATGGGAGAGCTTCAACGACTCACTCATAAAATGGCCTTGTCCGCAGACGCGGGGAATGCAGAGCTGGCTAACTTTTACATGCATGAGTCTCTGGAGCAGATGAAGAAGATCCAAACCGAGGTGCCTGAATATGAAGGCCAGCCCGTGGCGCTGCTGATGGATCGCATGGGACTGCCTGCGTATGCGACGATGCAAGAAGCCGTGAATGCCAAAGACAAACAACGGATGCTCGCGGCACTGGATACAGTCGTCCAGAGCTGCAATGCCTGCCATGCAGCCACGCTGCATCCATTCATCCGCATCACGCGTGGCACAGAAGTGAACCCCTTTAACCAATCCTTCCAACCATGAAATTTGTTATCTTTTTATTGCTCACGACTGCAACGTTGATCGCTCAAACGCCTAACCGCGGCGTCGTCAGCATCGCAGGTTCGAAGAAGGGTCAGGTGGTCAATCGCTGCCTTGGCTTCATCGTCGAGAAGGAAGGCTTTGTGCTTACGAACTATGACAATCTCACCTCGCAGCCAGACGGCCGACTTTTAGAAAAGTTTGAGGTCACGTCTGGAATGAAGAGTTATGACGCAGAAATCATCGGCGTCGAACCGACGATCAACATGGGCATCCTAAAACTCGAAACAGAGGAAACCTTCGCACCGGTCGCTTGTGCCGTGAAGCGTGACATCGTTCCAGGCATGTTATTGCAGGCGGTTTCATTTGAAGGCGGTTCTTTAAAATCAATCGACGGTCAAGTGACCGCATTGAACACAAAGCTATGTTATCAGCACAGCCTCGGCTCCACCATGTTTCGTGCAAAGATGACTATTCCCACTGCATCACTGGGCGGACCCGTCTTCCATGCAGACACTGGCGAAGTGGCAGCGCTGTTCACAGGCTACAAGCCTCAAGTAGAACCGGGTCATGCCGAGGACACAAGCGAGACGCATCTACTACCGATCAATCTGTGCTTTAACATTTATGAAAGCCTCAAAACCAAGCGCAGCCTCAAATCTCCGTGGACAGGCTTCTCCGTGCGCCCTTTGAATGAACAAGAGCAGCAACTTTTCCCAACAGCAAAAAAACACCATGGTGGCGTAGCCATTGAAACTGTTTGGGAAAACAGCCCTGCACAAAAACTAGGCATCCGAGTTGGTGACATCCTGGTGCAGTTCTCTTACAACCGTATCCTCAGCGTCGCCGACTTCCAAAAGTGGCTCTACATGTATGGCGTCGGTCATCCGGTAAAACTCATCATTCTAAGGAATGGCATCGAATATCTAATGACGGATTATGTGATCGAAGAACGCCCGCAGTGGGCAAAGCCGATGTAGTGAAATCTAACTGGCCGTCTGTATAAAAGAGGACGCGCGATTTGCGATGTTCTCTATCTAAGACAGTTTAAACGCAACTGCATGGATTCTGCAGCAGTGCCTGCGTTACATCCAAATAAGTGACATTTCAGCCATGTGAAACCTTCGACACTTCGAGCTTTGTGTCGTCAAAGATTTGGTCAGACTTGGAAGCGACAGCCTATGCGGCAGTCAATGCCATCTAATATTCTTCAACATTCCATGCAATGATGATCAGACTCAAATGATTGCTAATTTTTAGTAGGCTTCAAGTGCGGTGATTGGTCATGAAGTGGAACCTATGTTGAGTTATTCTTATCTCAACTTTCACATGCGTTTTGTGCTTAGCAAGCCTTACACCTAACATCATGTGTGCCAGTCATAAGCCGCTTGCGTGACAAAAAACTCACTGTCAAAAATGTCGCCATCCGAGAAGCGACGGAAGCAAAATTAGCAGGACATGTAATTGAGGACACTAACCCCTATTTTGTCATGCTCGAAATCCCCCACTCCGGCACTAACAACATCTTCGTTCGCGCCGTCGCGTTCTATGTTTGCGCTTGTCTCGTTTTCCTTCTGATGAGCTCCATGGCATCAGCGCAGTCCTACACGTCTACCACCGCCACCACGGCCTGGAACACGGCGCGTTGGAACAACTCCTCCGATGCTGCGCCTTACACCACTTCGTTCACTGCCAACAATGCAGTCTCGTTCACCTCAGGCACCTATACATTCGCAGGTATGGGGGCGGCAACGAATGTAGGCAACGTCACCGTAGCCAGCGGCGTTACGGTGAACTTTGCATCCATCGGAAGCACCTATGCCACGGGAGGAGCAGTGCGAACCATTGATGTCGGGGCTGGCGGCTTGTTTGATTTGAATCAAAACGCCTTGTCCACTGCGGCAGGCACCGGTTTTATCAAAAACGGCAGCGGTGTTTTTTGAACTGGCGCGGGTAATTTCACTGGGGGTTTTACTCTCAATTCCGAGACAGTCATCGCACGTGGCACAACGGGTTTGGGCAGTGGTGGCACAAACACGTTGACCCTCAATGGCGGGACGATGGCAGCGAACGGAAGTCGAACCTTCGTCAATACTCGTTTCCCAAACGGAATCACCATCGGTGGGAATGTACAGTTCGGGGCACTGGCCACCGAGGTGAGCCTTTCCAGCAGCACGGCGAACCTTGTTTTCGATAACAATGTGAGTCTCGGAGCTGCGAGCCGCACGCTAATGCAGGGCAACAATGGGTCGCACGGCTTTACTGGTGTCATCAGCAACACGGGAAGCGGTGGGATCACCTTTGCGGCGCTGACTGGAACAGACGGACGTTTTGACATCACGAATGCCGCCAACACCTTCACGGGCGACATCAAAATCAACGGCAGCGAAGTGCGCTTCACCGCCGATGGCAGCCTCGGCAATGCCGCGAACGACATCATTATTGATGGTGGTCGCTTTGCGACGCTCAGTGGTGCCAGTTACACGCTCGGTGGTGAACGCCAGATTTTCGTGGGAGACGCCTCAGGAACCTCGATTAGCACGCCTGGCGCTGGAGTGCTCAGCTATAACGGTGCCATTGCCAACAAGAGCGGTGAAATTGGCGCATGGGCAAAACAGGGCGGCGGCACGCTGGCTTTGGGCGGTGTGAGCACTTACACAGGTGACACCGCGATCAACAACGGCACGGTGCAGCTCACGACGGGCAATGACCGCCTGCCCACGACCACGACAATCAGCCTAGGACAATCAGCGAGCGCCAACCTTGGTATTCTCGACCTCAATGGGCGAAGCCAGCAAATCGCAGGTTTGAACTCTGTGACGGGCACCAATGCGACGGCCAACAACAACACCGTGACCTCGGCTACAGCCGCCACATTGACTCTCGGCGGCAGTGGAAGCTACAGCTATGGCGATGGCACAAACGCCAACTCCGGTGTCATCACTGGATCAATCACCTTGGTCAAGAGCGGCAGCGGCACGCAGACCTTTGGCGAGGCCAATACCTACACGGGCAAGACCAGCATCACGGGCGGCTTCATCGCAGGCAGTGGCGAAAGCATCTTTGGAACGAATCCGGGCAGCTTCACGGCGGATCAGATCACGCTTGATGGCGGTGGCGTGAAGGCAACCGGCAACATCTCTTTCAATAACAACCGCGGCATCACGCTCGGTGCCGATGGCGGCACGCTAGACACGAATGGCAACAGCATCAGCCTCACCAATGTGGTCACTGGTAGCGGTCTGCTTATAAAACATGGCGCTGGCACCCTGACCCTTTTGGGGGCGAACACCTATTCCGGCGTCACCACGATCAGCGGTGGCACCCTGCAAGTCGGTAATGGCGGCACGACAGGCACACTCGGCAGCACAAGTGCAGTCACGAACAACGCAGCGCTGGTCATTAATCGCAGCGATTCCATCACTGTCACACCTGTGATCTCGGGCACAGGATCGCTCACCCAAACGGGCGCGGGAACCACGACGGTTAGTGGAGCCAACACATTCACTGGGGACGTCAAGGTGACCGGTGGCACGCTCGCCGTCGCCACAGTAGACGTTAGCACTGTGGCGCAGCCACTCGGCCAGGCTGCCACACCTGTCACCCTCTCCTCGGGTGGTCGACTTAGCTACACAGGGGTCGGCATGAGCTGGGACCGTGGCATCACCGTCACCACTGGCAGCACAGGCACTGTTCAAAACAGCGGTTCCGGCGAGCTCACACTCACAGGACCGATTTCAAAGGACGGCAGCACGCTCACCTTCAGCGGCACTCAGCCGATTAAAGTTGGCAGCGTCATCACAGGCGCCTCGGCCAACTCAGATCTCGTGATCGAAGATACCACGGTGACGCTTGCCAACGCCAACACCTACAACGGTCCTACCACCATCAACAATGGCGGAACCTTGGCCGTTACGAACACCACCGGTTCTGCCACTAGCACTGGCAATGTACAGGCAAACTCTGGCAGCGTGATTCTTGGCACGGGATTCATCCAGCCAGCATCAGGTGGCACTGTGACCATTAGCAGCGGAGCGAAAGTGAGTGTGGGAAATGTCTCTGGTGACACGACTGGAAAGATCCTGACCTTCACCCCAGCCAATGGCAGCATAACCACCTTTTTCCAGAGTGGCAGCACCTTGGAGTTTGATCTTTTTTCAGGCGCAGGTCAGGGGGATCAGACGGGCAATCTTGCCGCAGCCGATCTCTTGCGCACAGGTGGCCTTTTCAACATCAGCACAGGTGTTAAATTGAAAGTAAACAGCGCGATGACAGGCTTTGCAGCCAATGATCGTTGGCAGCTATTGGACTGGAACACAGTGGGCGGCACAGCACCGACAGGAACTTTTGATACCGCGCTAATGGAACTACCGACGCTGACCGGAGCGCTGGGCTGGGACTTGAACCAACTCTACACTGCAGGAACCATCTCTGTCGTCGCCGTGCCTGAACCGACACGTGCGCTACTCTTCGCCTTGGGTTTGATCAGTCTCTTGATCCGTCGTCGTCGCTAAACTGAATCGCTCGGAGTTCCTCCGAACCAGTAACGAAACCACGGTCCACGTCGCAAAGATCCATCGGGATATTAGTCCCCAAAGTATAGCTACTGAATCACAACGGAGTTTTTGTGATGAGCACGGATGTTGAGCAATATCCGGCTCTTTCGTCCTCAGTATTGCCTGCGTGGCACTCACAGCCACACTACTCAGGCTGGAATATTCTTCGGTTTAACCAACGATGCAGGAGCTGCAATGCTGAAACTTTCTTACCATGCCAGACCTATCTCACTGTTTTTTTTAATTGTTTGCTAATCGTTTCCAGCCACTTCGGTCGTTAAACTCCAAGACGCTCCTTAACTCACTTCATAAAGCTGGAGACTCAGAGTGAAAAAGCCAGTGCTAGCAGAAGCATCCACCCAAACGCTCATGGGTTCGCCAGTGCCAAGAAGAGTTGTCTGGTTGGCGACTCCGGTTGCTGTGGTAGCAAAATTTATTGTCTGCGGGGCATCCGTGAGGTTAGCAGTCCGTTGGATGCTGTAACTGGCAAAGGCGTGTGTTGGAAACGAGATCTTCAGGCGCCGACCTGCTGCAGTTGGCGATTCCAGTTGAACACTTTCAATGTAAAACTCTAGCCCAGGCACGGTCACACTCAGGGTATCATCGCCGTCGAAGCTCGATTGATAGGCGGCAAGCGGACGGTTGGCAGGTCCATTCAAGACTTGGCCTGAAATGTCGAAGAATGAACCATGGCAATGGCAGGAAATGCCACGATTTGCAGCCACATAGAGACCCACTGTACATCCTGCATGGGTGCAGGTCGGATTAAGCACGTAAAAGTTTCCTGCACTGGAGCGGTTAATGAGAAGCTGTGTCGCACCCGCGTCATAAGTCACCAAGACTGAACCGCCCACGGGAACCAACGCGGCTAACGAACTCACATGGATGCGCAGCACGCCAGAGCTGGAGCCAATGGCACTGGCACTGCGCGTGAATATGACCTCGGCGATGAGCGTGCCTGTCACCAACAAGAAGTTTTTGAGACATTGTCTGCGTCCAATTTTTGAACACTTAAGTTCACATGTTTGAGGTTCTGTTGAAACGATCATTGGCTTCATTCTGTGAATAACTCTTTTTATTCGCATCAGTCACCAAGGCAGCAAGACGAATCATGTAGCACTAAAGTCACACTGTTTTATTTGGGATATTTTTTGTCTAACTAATATTAGGATAATAACTATCTGGTGTGTTACAAAAGTGTTGCCGCGTAGATCTTGGTTCACCCGAATTTCTGTTCGTAATATGAAGTGTGTTATTAAAATCGTTCACGTTTATTCTACCTCTTGCCTTCTTTGGTTTTATCGGGACCATCGCGTGGTTGAATCAAGGCGTGAAGGCAAATAGCCTGTCGAAAGAGGAACCAAGCAAACGCCAGCCTAGCGTTGTCGCGGCGCCGGTGGACCAGTTAGATTTTACGGACTATGCTCCGTTGAAGTTTGAGGAAATCTTTGTCACTCCTGCAGGTCCAAAGGGGCTTGAGTATACTGCCAAGGCCAATGAATTAAAAGGCAAACGGGTCCACATGGACGGCTTCATGGTGAAACATTTCAATGATGACCCGCAGCTCTTCATGTTCACTGCCTTACCAACCTCTCACAATTCGGTTGAGTATGGATTGGCGGACAGTCTGCCAGTAAGTCTGGTTCACGTTGTCATGCAGGTGCGCCCTGGTGATGCGCCAATCTGGACCCCAAGACGTCTCACCATCGCCGGAACCTTGGAGCTGGGATCACGCCAAGAAATGGATGGGCGTGTCTCTCATGTAAGACTTCTTTGTGATCTTGTTGCTGATAGCAAGACTCAGACTGCACTCGAATTACGCAAGCCACTTGCACTTCAAAAGGACCGCCGCGCCATGGGGGCCAAGACCGATTTTCGTTTACCTCAAACGAATAAACCCAAAGACACAAGCCAACTGACTCAATGAAAATCACATCTAAATTGCCAATCTACCTCGCTGCCGCCGGTCTGGTGACAACGAGCTTTGCCGCGCCATCCGTGACGCGCCTGAACCCGCCGAGCGCTCTCTTCACTGATGGTGATGCGATGCCTCCTTTCATCTCCCGTTTCGTGCCAGGTCAGCGTTTTGACCTGCAGGCCACGATCCAGGCTGATGCAGGCCAGACCATCACTTCCGCAATCTTCAAAGTGGGCGGCGTGACCGTCCCAGGAACAGTTACAGTCACCAGCATCGGCAGTGATAAGTTCAACGTCGTGCTCCGCGCTTATTCCAACGCTGTTGCCGGCGTGAAGACCGTCACGGTCGAAGCCACTCAGAGTAACTCCCTCTTGGCAACTGCCAGTGGTAACTTCGAGATCGTTGGTATCACCACCGTTGGTCGTAAGGCAAAAAACATCATCTACCTCATCGGTGACGGCATGAGCCTCGCGCACCGCACGGCTGCCCGTATTGTTACCAACGGCATCACTATGGGCAAAGCCAATGCGGCTCTCGCCATGGATAAATTGCCTGTTACCGGCATCCTGAACACGCCTTCACTGAACTCCATCATCACCGACTCCGCTCCCGGCGCCGCTTGTTACTCCGTCGGTAACAAATCCAACAACGGTCAAGAAGGTGTCTTCCCAGACGACACCACTGACAAGTGGGACAACCCACGTGTCGAGCACATGGGCAACTACCTCGCCCGCACTCAAGGCAAGGCTCTTGGCATCGTCACCACCGCTGACGTGGAAGACGCTACCCCAGGTTCTTTCTCTGCTCATACTCAAGATCGTGGAGCTGGCACCGGCATCGTCGATATGTATCTGGATGAAGGCGTTGCTAATCACAACCTGCGCGTCCTCCTTGGTGGTGGTCGCAAGTGGTTCATTCCTTCCGGTTCCGCAGGCTCTGGTCGTGTCAATAGCACCACGGCAGCTGGCGCTGACGCCGTGCTCCCTGCCGAGCTCGCCACAGGCTGGGGCGTTTCTGCAGGTGCTCTGGACCCGACTCGTGACCTCATCGCTGGCTTCGTCAGTGCTGGTTTCACCTATGCTCCAGATTCGACCACGCTCAACGGCGTGTCTTCTGCCACAACGAAGCTGCTCGGCCTCTTCAACACTGGTAACATGGACGTCTCCCTCGACAAAATCGCTGAGCGCCGTGGGGGTACTTCAGTCGGAACCGTCGCCACATTCCCTGACCAGCCACTGCTGGAAGAGATGACCGAGAAGGCCCTCCAGGTCCTCAAAAACAACACTCAAGGTTTTGTGCTCATGGTTGAAGCCGCTTCCATCGACAAGCAGGCTCATAACATGGACACCGAGCGCTTTGTGCACGACACCATCGAGTTTGACCGCTCGGTCCAAAAGTGCATCGACTTCCAAGTTGCCAATCCAGATACTCTGATCATCGTCACCGCTGACCATGAGTGCGCCGGCGTCGCCATCTTTGGTGCCTCCCTGGTCACCAATACCGAACTTGTCACTCGCTCCACAGCGCTCGGCACAGACGGTGTTGCAGGTGTCGTCAATGGTGGCACAGGCACCGCCACCGATGGTCAAAAAACACTCCGCACGGGTGTCGCTGGCATCTACGACAACGCCGCCTTCCCAATTTACACCAACAATGCAGACGGCTACCCCGCCACCATGGACCCAGATCGCAAAATGCTCATCGGCTACGGTGGCAATGGTGACCGCTACGAAGACTGGCGTCAAAACCCGAATCCAGGTGTGAATCCGGACGTTCGCGACACCGCTGGTGACTTCTTCATCACGGGTCAGGCTGCTGGCACTGGTAACTCGACCGCTGTCCACACAGCCGCTGACATCCCCCTCTCCGCAGGTGGTCGCGGTGCTAGCCTTTTCACTGGAACCATGGACAACACAGAGGTCTTCTTCAAGGCCATGCAGGTTCTCATCGGCGGAGCTAAGTAAGTTAGGGCATTCTTTCCAATCGATTCAAGATCATGAAGATCCTTCCCTCCCTCCTTACTGCCTTGGCCCTCATGGCCGGGACAAGCCAAGCGGCCTCCGTGCTCAACTTCAACACGGGTGTTGCCAACGCTGTTACAGGCGATGCACTGCCCGTAGGCGTGGTGCTCTCCTTGGACTACGCGTCTCTTGAAACCCAAGACGCGCTGGGTGATCCCCTTCCAGTCCCAAGCTGGGTGGTGGACGCTACTGCTGGTCCCGTGCAAGTGGGCAGTCCATTTGCCGCAGGTTACGGTGCTGATATTGATGGCACGGCGCTGAATGCGGTGGATTCTCCTGTCTTACTCACCTTCAACGGTGCGGTAAACATATCCAGCTTTGCCATCCAGCTGGACAACAGCTCCTTCGGCAACGTATTCGACACCAACATTGAGTTCTTCGGCCCCTCAGACAATCTCATCTTTTCCATCCCAGTAAGACAGAGCGTCAGCGGATTCAGCCTCAATAACACGCTTTCGCTAACGAATGTTAGCAAAGTTGTTCTGCCTACGGCTGCCTATTATGACAACCTCAATATGGGTCTTGCCGCCGTGCCTGAGCCATCCAAAGCGATGTTGCTCGGACTCGGTGCCTTGTCGGTGTTCATGCGCCGTCGTCGTGCCTAGTTTGCAATAAAGAAACCTCCCTAGAACCCGACGGATTTACTTCCGTCGGGTTTTTTATGCGCTTGCTTGTCCACCGCTCTCCTTCTTGGACGGCTATTTAGCTGCTAGGAAATTGCTTTTGAGAGGGCCGGGGTAGAGACGACTGCGCCAAAGCTGCTCAGGTAATCGGCGACGGGGTGAGACATGCAAGTGCAGGGTAAGAGCCGTGGGGCGGTGAAATGGCGAGGAATTGATCTTAACTAGCCAGAAGAGAAAACAAAATGCGAGCCGCTGTGGTCTGCATTTTGTGTTATCCTAGATCCGGGAATGGAAGATCGTTGAGTTGCGCCAGGGCTTGGTTTCACAAGGCTTCTTCGACTCAAAGCGGCTGTGTCTTGGGTGACACTGCCCGAGAGGCGAAAAGCCTTGTGGAATCAATGACGGATACAAATCGGCGGTCAGCCATTCCTGAATCTAGGGTTATAGAGGGGCTGTTAGTTCGGCAGCTATTTCGCGGGTGGCGTAGGCGGGGTGGGATCAGTGCCGTCTTTTTTCTTATCGCCTTTGCGGTGGCAGCGATGATGCTGGCTGGATGGCATGTGAACCAGAAGCAGAGCTTCCTTTGACGATCCACATTGATTTGATTAACTCCGAGTGCTGCAATACCAAATCAGAATGGCCGCCGCCAAGACTCCAATGAGCGCAAGAATAGGACCGCCGTAATGTCTTAAACGATAGGTTTTCCTGTGGCGCTTCAGGTAATCATCAAGCTCAACATCGCCAGTATGGAAAGCCCCTCGAGTCCGAGCACCAGGTGCTGGCTCACTAACGTCTAAGGCATCTGTAGGTTGCATGTCGATTTGAGAGCGGGGCTAAGGGGATACAAAAAAATCGATCCGTTCGCCACCTTGTAAAGTCCTCGATTAACTCAGTGGATTGAGCGTAGAACTTCCATTTCGACGGTAAGACAGGGAATAAAGCGGCGGTGTGAATGGGGCTGTATAGACGTGGTGACTAGCGCGTGACGCGGAGGCGGACGAAGCGCTGAGCGCCGCTGTGCTCGTCACGCACGATGAGGGTGCGTATGGCGCTGCTGGTCGTGTTGCTGATGACTTGCGTGTGGCCAGGGCCGGACTGCCAAGTGCTGAGATCACTACTGACCTCGATGGTGGTGCTGACGCCGGTGATGCCTGCGGGTTGCTGAAGGGTGAACTCCAATTGCCCACTGGTGATCTGGCTCGTCATTGGTAAACTGGAGGTGGTGGAAGGATCCGTACCGAGACTGAACTCGATCAAATTGGCCAAACCGTCGCCATCATCGTCAGCAACATCGTTGATGGGATTCGACACGAGCGAAATCTGGCCAGGCGGCAGCGCTCCGGCGCGGTTCAAATACGTCAAAGTGCCTGTTGGGTTCAGCAGTGTGCCTTGCAGCGCGAGTGTGTTAGGAATCACAAGCGCGTGGGAGCCCATGTTTACCGCGCCCTGAACCGTAAGGCTACCGGGCAGCGTGACGGCGGCATCCAGTGTCCACGTTTTGCCGGCAGGCACGATGCCTGAGCCACCGGCATCGAGCACCAGCAAGGGGAAGCTGTGGCTGACGACTTCGCTGCTGAGAAAACGCTCGATGACGACCTGATAAAGCCCTGCGGCAGTCGGTATGCCGGAAAGGAGGCCCGAGGTGGCCTGAATGCTGAGGCCGGGCAGCGCATCGCCCGTGGAGCCGAGCCGGAACTGCGGCTGCACGTTGAAGGCTCCGCTGCGGAGATTACTGACGAAGGTGGTGTTTAGGCCCCCGTTGCCCGTGCCCGGGGTGGCGGCGCTGGCATTGCCGATGGTCCAGAGGAGCGCGTTGTCTGCTCCAGGTTCGGTATCGCCCGTGTAGAAGGCGGCCTTGGTGCTACCGACAGCAGCGAGCTTTGGGTCATAGACATTTTCGTTGTTCAGCGAGACTGCGTCGATGATCTGCGCGGTAGCATTTCGCACGATGAGGCTTTCGGCATTTGAGTTGCTCAGGCCGCCCCAAGCTGCACCGGTGAAAGCAGCGCTGTTGGTGTTGCCGATGACGAGCACTCCATCCGCTAAATCGAGATCATCGCTAGGCAGCAGCGTATCACGCTCAGTCGCTTTGAAAATGACGATCAAGGTGCCCGGCGTCACCGCGCTCCACAGCGGGACATTTGCAAAGGTAACGTAGTTCGCCGAGCGGTCCGCGAGCGTGTAGCCGCGCAGGTCGGCGGTTTTCAAAACGAGCAGCTCCACCCACTCGCGATTTGCTCCAGACTGTGCTCCCTGGCTAAATTCATTGATGATCAACTCACGCCCGAAGCTGGTGGCGGAGCTGGCAAGGAAGAGTTCCGAATCGTGGCTGTAGCTGCTGCTCACCCGTGCCCAGCGTGCTGGACGACGATTCACCGCGAGTGTGCTGGTGGTGAATGCCGCGCCGTTTTGACCACCCGCTGATGGTGTGATGCGGCAGCGCACAAGGCGGCCTACTAAGGTTTCCGACAGCATCAGGCTGGCGCTCGTGCCAGCAGCGATGTCGGTGAAGGTGAGGTTGTCAGCGGTTTGCTGCCATTGATAAGCGAGCGTCACGGGCAGGCCTTCGGGATCGCTGGCGGAGACGGAGCTGACGTTCACGCTTTGATCCGTGAAAGCCATGCCGCTGGCGGAAAGCGACGCGGAGGCGATCACTGGGGGCTGATTCACCGGACCGGCAGTCGTGCCATGCACCGTAAGCGTGGCAGCGGTGAGGGTGCCCGTGGTGCCGCTGGTGAGATCACTCACACGCAGCGTCCAGACACCCTGCGAGTTTTCACCCCAACAACGCATGCTGCTAAAGGTCCAGGCGCTGTAATGGTCGCCAGTGTCTGCATGGCGCTCCGCCAGCCTGCTGACCATACCGGAGGGAGAGGTCAGGGTGACGGCAAGATGTCCGCGCGAGGCATGGGTAGCGCTCAAAGTCAGCGTAACCTGCTCCACGCGTAGATTGGACGCGCTGAGATCGAAGCTGCGTGTGATGCCGGTGGCGTTGTTGTCAGGAATGGCAACGCTGAGAGCTGTCTGCGAGCTGCTGGAGCTCGTTTGCGCCACGAGATTCGTCCACGTCGAGGCCATGGTGACGGCGGCTTGTGTGTTGATCAGACCCGCACCGTATTTGTGATTAAAGTGGATGCCCGCTGCATTGTCCGCCCAGTCGGCATCGGCGGCGTGGACCTTGGAGGCACTGCGGATGAGGATCTCCTGCACATCACGCCAGCCGAGGTTTGGATTCGCCTGAAGCAGCAGCGCCACGCAGCCTGCGGCCAGCGGTGTGGCGGACGAGGTGCCGCCGAAGTCGTTCGTGTAATTGTTATCCGACAGTTCGCCCGCGACACTGCCGGTGTTATAACCGCTGGTGCCGACGAGATCAGTTGTGACGATGCCCAGCGTGCCACCGCTGGAGGGCGCGGTGACAATGAGATTCGCGCCAGGCTCGCTGTAGTAGGCCTGCGTGCCGGTATTGCCCAGTGCAGCCACGGCGATGGTGTAAATGCTGTTCGCATAGCCGTCGTAGTTTGAGTCATCACCCACATTGCCACCATTGCCACCGGCCCAGAGAATGATCGTGCCCTTGCCGCCGCGTCCGCTCGTCACCGCCGTTTGCAGCGCTTCCAGCGTGAGTGTGCCCGGACCTTCTAGCCTTAATGCGTCGTCATTCGGTCCCCAGGAATTCGTTTTCACCTGAATGATGTCATTCTTCCAACCCATCGCCTCCGCTTCTTGAGAATCCGTCGTCGCTGCGCCAATCAGACGCAGACCGACAAGCGTCGCCTCCGGTGCCGCGCCGCTAATGCCAAAGTTGTTGTTGCCTCGACCCGCTGCCACGCCCGCGCAAGAAGTGCCGTGAAAATCTGCGGTGAGCAATGGATTTGGGTCATCCGGCGTGCCGTCATTCCAATCATGATCATTCACCGCGTCCACATTCGTGCTGAGATCCGGGTGCGCGGTCTGCAAACCATCATCCACCACGCCGATGCGTAATCCTGCGCCATTGAAGCTGTCCCAAACGCTCGTCACATTTACGTCCGCGCCCACCAGACCGCTGCCCTGGCCAGTGTTCCTCAAATGCCACAGTTGGGAGAAGAGCGTGTCATTGGGAATGAAGCGCTTCTTCTGCTGGCGGGCCAGTTGCGGCTCCACCACCGCCACCTCAGGTCTGTTGCGGAGCACTGTTACGGCCAGCAGCGCCGCACCCGAGTCCGCCGCCTCAAACATGACATAGCTCTTCACGCTCGGATGTGCACCGACGAACCGCAATCCCGTGGCTGCGGCCAAGGCCTGTATATCAGCTCCTAGACGGAGCCGCACCGCGATTTGCTTCCGCACGATGCGGCGCGACCCATCGTCGCGCGGCCTGCCTTGCTCATACACGACAAGATCGCCCTTCAACGCAACCGCCCTCAACCGCGCTGCCTGCGCATCTGCTACCGTCGTCTGTTTTTGCACCTGCTGCTGACCACTGGCGTCATCGACCGCTAGTTCATCCGTGGCCACTTCATACACCCGCTCGCCATGCTCCGTGGCGATGCGATGCGTTTCTGGCAGCGTCACCGCAGGCTGGGCCAACAAAGCCAAGGGAAACAAACAAAGTGCAATGAGGAAATGAGGTTGTGGCATCAATGATACATTGTTAGATTCTGGCAAAGATCACAAAAACATGTGCAACGTGTTCTTCACACTTGACCGCAACTCTAAACTCACGAAAACGCAGTAAGTGGGATGCTGCTCAAGGGAGAGTGCGGCATTCAAGTCAACCCCATGTCCTTCTCCAAGACAACGGCGATCCAACCCCGGACGGAATAACCCTCCGACGCACTGCCGAAAGAACTGGTGGATACGATCCACCAGCCTTCCTCAAGGTGCTGCTGCAAATGCTCTTCGACAAGGCCATGCTTGTTGGAGTGGCCTTTGAACATGGTAGAGCCTTCGTAGCCCATGTTATCGAGATAGATGGTGACTAGCTTTTGCACGGAAGAACAGTTTCGAGAACGATTTACTCAATCACAACGCGATAGAAAAGGCCGCCGCTATCGGTGGAAATCGTCGTGGTATAATCAATGCGCTGGTAGTCGCCGAGCTCGGTAAGGGTGGAGCTAGCTGCCCAGTTCGGCACGATCGTCCAAGTGCCGCCAGCGAGCTGTGTGCTGGATTCAATGCGGGTCTGCTCGGTGATGCCTTTCGGACGGAAGAAGGAAAGGGTGAACTGGTTGCCGACGCGTGTGGTTTCTAGAGGCTCGTCAGATCCGCCGATAGGATTGCAGCCGAAGAGGAACTCGAAATAATTGCTGCGGCCGTCCCCGTCGAGGTCTCCATTGGGGCCTGAGGTCGTGGTATTGAGAAGCTGCGTCAAGGTGAGGTTCTGCGTCTGCCATTTCGCGAACGAATTCGTCGTGGTAGTCAGGAAAATAGCATCAGCAAACTGTGGGAAGTCGATGAACGGATTGCGATTGCCCTGCGCATAGACGATGCCGTTGACACTAGCTCCAGAATAGATCGCGTTATTGCGACTGCGCTCGTAGTCGGTGGGTGGGTAGGCGCGATGCCAAGCGAGCAGCGTGCTGAGTTTACCCTGGGTGCCGGTGGGCGAGGTGTTATCAGCAAGCACGAGATCAATCGTGTCTGTGTCGGAGCCATCATAGCGGGTCATCATGTAAAGCTGGGCGCGTGCGACGATGCCCTTATCACGATCAAGTGGCTCCCACGAATCATTGTCTTTGAAGGATTCAGGCGCGAAGGGATCACTATCAAGGTTGCTGCTCTCATCATAGGGGAGATTGCTGCGCAGGCTGTTCACGCTGTCTTTGCAGGGGAAAAGATGGTGCAGATCCGAGTAGTCTGGACCTGTATCGCCGACACCATCGCTGCGTGGCCAGACGTGCTCACGATTCCAGCCACCATTGATATTGGCGGAGGTCTTCGGCAGCGAAGTATTCGAGTAAAGCAGGCGGACATTGGCGCTGGTAGTCGCGTCTTCGTCGATGACCTGCATGACCTCATCCACGGTGCCGTAGTCAACGACGGTGTGACCGTCGATGATGTTGTGCAGCGCATTTTGAAGGGGTATGCCAAGCAGGCCAGCAGCGCTGCTGTAGTAGTTAGCAAGCCCTACGTTTGGCGGCGTTGTAACATCGCTCAGGGTGAGGTTGACGAAGACCATGTGATGGTCTGTCGCGGAGGTCGCATCACTGATCGTGCCTGCGACCGTTGCAGGCCAAAAAACACCACCAGTGTTCACGATCAGGCCATAAGAGGATGGCAGAGCGTAATCAACTCGGACACCACTGCTGAAGGCTGCGGTGTCATCCGGCTGTGGACCAGCACCGCCGCCTGGGACAAAAGTGGAGTTGACGAATGGATTGGCTGTGACAGCGGCACCACCAATAATTAGATTGCCACCGATAATGCGTTTAATGGCGGGGTCTGTGCTGTCACCCTCATTATTATCAGCATTCTGGTCGCCACAGATGATGAAACGTGTGTTGGCAGGCAAACCACCCGATCGAGTCGCAAAAGTCTGCTTGTCATCATAGATGTAGGAGGAAGTCGCGCCAGGGGTCACGTAGTCGTTCCAGAAGCGAATTTCATCACTGTTGCGGCGGCCATTGTGATCGACACCAGCGGTCCAAGGTGCACCGGAATCAAAGACTGGCGGTGTCGGATGGCTGGCGAGGATGTGAACGGGTGTGCCATTCACAAGAACAGGAACGTCTGCGTGATTCTTTGAGGAGAGGCGGAAGACATTCAACTCAGCTGTAGAATACCAATCAATTGGAGTCGCGTTGGCTGGATTGTCTGGCAGATCAGCGCCGGGCATGTCTTTCCAGAGGAATTTCTGGAAGGTGCGAATGTTTGGCGTATCAATGGGATACTTGGAAAGCACGACAAAGGCATACTGACCTGGGTGCGTGCCGAAGCCGAAGGCGTCCTCACCATAACCAGGCGCTCCCGGGGTGGAAACGACGCTGCCATTGTTATCGAGATCGAAACCCGAGTGAACGCCCGTGTTTGCAGGGGCTATGAAAGCGTATGGATAATAGACGGGGGTTTCTCCGTTCTGTGCGACTTCGAGGTAGTTCTCTTTGAAGCGTTTGAGTGCCACACCTTTCGCATCGTAGTCGAACTCGTTGATGAGGATGACGTCCGCATTGTTGTTCTGAATGACACGGGCGATTTTTTTCGCCTGATCGCTGGTGACGGTTCCAAGTTCAGTGATCAGTGCGCCCGCAGTATCGCGGAAGAGCGAGGTGTTGTAGGCAGCAGCCTTGAAGTTATTGGTGGCCGAGACGATGGTGTTGGTGACGTTGATCGTGACTTTTTCCAGCGTTGAATTGCTACCGTCAAAGGACTGCACGCGCAGCTCGTGAGAACGCGGGTTGTCGAGTTGAAGTGCTGCGGGGTTGGCGAGGGTGATCGCACCAGAATTCGGGTTGATGGCGAAGGCACCGGTTTCGAGTCCTTTTTCCAAGAAGCAAAGCTGGCCACCTTCAAAGAGTGTCTTCGACGCAACGAGGCCGGTGTTCACGGAGTGGGCCTGGATGTCAAAGAGGAAGAGTGCCCCTGGTTCTTCGTCAAAGAGTGTGGAGACGTCAATAATGCCTGAGGATTCCCAGTTGCCGACATCGCCTGTATTCGTGTCTGTTGAGCCGAGTGGTAAGACGGTGGAGCGGTCTGTCTGCGCCACACGCACTGCTGCACCCGTAGTCGCATTGAGACGCCAGATGGAGGTCTCAAATCCAGCCGCGCCGAAGCTGCCAGTCTGATTGGACTGATCTTCCTGCACATAGATGAAGCCATCATCTGCCCAGTCGAGATTGTCGGGGCAGCGAAGACCTTCTTCCGGCGTTGCGAACTGACCACCGCCGGCAGTGTCTCCGTCATAGAGAATGCGCAACGCTCCGCTGGTCGGCACGCCTGAGGCGAAGTCGATGTCGATGATGTAAGTGTCGCCCCAGTTATCCAGCGGATAAAGCGAACCGCGACCGGTGGAGGCAAAAGCCACGATGCTGCCATCTGTCGGACTGGTGCTGAGATCTTCAGGGCGTGAGAAGGAGAAGGCACCTGCTGCATCAGCCTCGGCTTGCAGCGTTGTGTCATTTTTATATCCAGCGGCATCATGTCCGGCAGTGCCTGCATTGGCGGCGTTGCGCGCATTGATCGCCACCCAGGTGCCCGCGCGGGTCAGGCCATTGCCATTGGTGCCATTGAACTGCTGTGGCGTGAGGTTGCCGTTTGTGGCTTTCCACACATAGAGCTGGCCACCGCTGAGCCCGTTGCGCTGGAGGAAAGTGCCTGCTGCATTTTTAACGCCAACGTAGAGGTAAAGCGGAGTGCCCTGCGCATCGTCACCGAGTAGGAAGGCCACATGCGTCGTGTTACCAGTATCGACCAGCGCCGCATTTTCCCAAGAACCACGACCCATATCCGGCAACGCCCAGAAATCACCATTTGAAGTGTCCAGCGCCCATAAGGTGCCGCCATGCGGATGACCAAAGGCTGTCGATGTCTCTTCACCCGTGAAGTAGATACGATCCGCAAGACCACGGCCAGCACCCCAGAGATTTGGCTCAAAAAGGGAAGATGAGCACATGCGGTCGAGGCCGCCGAGTTCGAGCTGCGCCGTGCTCGTCACCACATTGCCGCTTCGATCATACATGCGAGCGATGGCGAGACCACTATCCACCACTTTGCGGCTGCCCTTGTCGATGTCGAAGTAAGTGACGCGAGCGCCGCCTTTCGTGATCACCGTGCCATTTGCCAATGTCCAAGGATAGCCAGCAGACCCGGAGGCAGGCAGTTCGATCTCATGATTCATGAAGACACGAACCGTGGTCGCATTCAGCGAAAAGGCACCGAGTCCGTCCGGTGTGCCGACAGGTGAGAAATTACCTGCGGTCGTCGCATTCAGCGCACCCGTCGCGCCTTGGAATGTATCGCCAACAGTCCAAACCGGATCAACGAGGTAACCAGCACCAGGTGTGCCCTTAATCATCGTCGAACCACCACTGCCACCGAGGATGGCATACTTCACACCTTCGTTGCCGATGATGGCTGGATTCAGATCACCGACGACAGTGCCCGCCCGGGCATTTTCGGAGATGCTGAATGGCCCAAGCGCAGTGATCGGCGGTTGCGATGTGGTAAAGTCCCAGGTGGTCGTGTCGGTGAAGCCTGCGTAGTCGTTACCCGAAACGTCCTCGATAGCACCAGCAGTGATTTGCACATAATAGGTGTTCCCAGAAACCAGCGGACTGGTTGGATCAATCGTCACCGTGGCATTGCTCACGGTGACTTGTGCCGAAGTGACATTGATAGCTTCTACCAGGACATTGCCGCTGGTGTTAAAGATGGAGATCGTGCCCGCAGCGCCCTTTTGGACAAGTTCATCGAAACGAATGGAAAGGTTCGAACTGAGAGGGAAACCACTGAAGCCATCGGCTGGAGTGAATGCGGCGACAGTTGGCAGCGTATTGTCGATGCCAGGTGTCTGATTGACGGTGAGCTTCAGTGATGGATCGCCAGGGTCAAAAGTGTTGCCCTTGCCTGAGTAAGTAATGGCTGTGGTAGGCGTCGTAGCGGCTAGGATGATGCTGAACTCAGCTCCCGCATTGAGTTGGGCGAGAAGCGCAGGCTCGACAGAGCTCAGGTTAAGCGTGAAGGTATTTGGCAGGCCGCCTTGGGCATTTGTGGTGGCTGGAGTGAAGGGGAAAACACCGAGTGAAACCGGGGCAAAGGTGTAGTTCGCATTGTTGATTCCGTTGGTTGTAGCCGCGTTGAAAGTCTTACCCGTAAAGTTACCGTTCATTTGATCGGTGGTGAGGAAGAACTCCAGTGTCGAGCCTGCGGCGAAGGTGCGGTTATTCGTCGTCAGCGTGTATTCCGCAGTCACGACGTTGTCGATGTTAGCCGAGCCTGGCAGCACGAAATCCACCTTGCTGAACCTGAAGTTCGCGATGCTATAGACCGCAAATGTGCCCAAGGCGCTTCCCTCTGCATAGTGATCCGCTGAAACGGAACCGCCGGTCGGCCTGGCTGCACCCGTCGCAGAGGTGACATTGGTTGCCACGTAGGCTTGCTGAGTGATGCCAGTGGTGAAATTCCACGTCGTTGGATCACTGATGCCCGCATAATCATTGCCTGCGATGTCTTCGATGGCACCAGAGGGAATCTCCAGATAGTAGCCCGTGGAGTTCACAAACGGAGTCGTAGGCGTGATCGTCACCGTGCTGCCAGCGACCACGACCTGCGTCGAAGTCACAGCGATCGTATCAAAGATACCGCCGCTGTTTTTAATGAAAATGTTGCCAGTGCCCTTTTTGACTGGCTCATTAAAAGTGATAGCTGGGGTTGCGGAGTTAGAAACTCCGGTCTCATCGTCCAAAGGAGAAAAGCTGATGGCAAGTGGCGCAGTCACATCAGGTGTGAGTGTCGTAAAGTTCCACGCCGCATTGCCGCTGATCCCTGCGTAGTTGTTGTTTGCGTTGTCCTGGATGGCTCCAGCAGGAATCTCAATGTAATAACCCGTCGTGTTCGCAAACGCCGTTGCGGGTGTGATCGTCACCGTGCTGCCTGCAACGACGATCTGAGTGGAAGTGATGGCGATGGTTTCAAAGATCGAATCATCGCTGCTGCGCTTGATCAAGATGTCGCCCGTTGTGCTTTTTTTCACAGGCTCATTGAAAGTGATGCTCGGAGTGGCCGAGATGCTCACGCCAGTTGCATTGTCGAGGGGGGAAAACGTGCTAGCGAGTGGCGCAACTGTGTCACCACCGCTTGCTGTCGCGTTGACTTGGAGATTGTCGATGCGGTTGTTGCCAGATGCGCTCGTCGCACCGCTAACGGTGTAGCGAAGACGAACATTCGCTTGACCGTCCACCGCGTTAATCGCCGTCAGATCGACCGCCGGCGCAAGCGCGAAAGTGGTTGAAGTCGTTGCCGTATTCACTCCTGAGATCGTGGTGAATGCACCTCCTGCAACACTGTAGGACCAGGCTCCAGTATTGAATCCAGATGCGGTGCCGCGGGTAGCAAATGAGATGATCGGATCGGAAAACCCCGTGAGATTTAACTGCAGCTCAATGTAGGTTCCGTTGCCAGGAAAAGGAGTCGCTGTGCCGCCTGCGACAAGGCTCAGTGAAACGCCAGCTGCATCAGGCGAAATGGCATTAATAGCGGAACCAGTAAAATCATCCACCGTCCCGCCGTAACCCGTCAGCGAAAGCGTTCCTGTGCCTTGATTCGCTGCAATAGAAGTCGGCACTCCCCCAGCGCCAGGAGCGCTAGCCGCAGCAATTGAAAGCGAATTAAAGTTCCAATAGGACACGACATCTGCAATACCGCTTTCAACTGACAAAATAGCTGTGATGAGCGCGAGGATGATTTTTTTCATGGCTTCGGATTAGTTCCTCCATGCCATTTACCGTCTCTCCATCATCTGCATTTCATACCGCGTGAATCATTCGTCACTGCCTGTTATGTCACATGATTTAATGTAACGCTTTTCGTGTTCAAATCGTCACATTAAATCATTGCATAGGGTTATCCAAAATCAGCCAAACTGTGCTTCTTTTTTCCTACCAATGAACATGCCGTAGTGCCATAGGCCAGCATAAGCCGCATGACGACTATCGACTAGCGCAGTAAATTCTGAGCGTAGAAGCGACCAGAGATGGTTCTCCATACGCACATGATTAACGCCCATCCAGCGCCGAAACATACCAGACTGGGTATGCGAAAAATCAACAACACTCATGAGCCCGCCCTCATGAAGGTCTTGCGCTGCTGCCACAATCGCCGTGTCCCATCCTGGATTAAACATGGTTAGCGCATAGGAACAGAGAACTAGATCAAAGTCGCCACTGACTGGCTTGTCATAAGATTGCTGCAGCAACTTGACGGTGGGGACTTTTTGTTGCGCCACTTGCAGCATGTCAGAGGAAAGATCGACACCAATAATCTCAGCCGAAGGAAACCTACGGCGCAGGCTCTGCAAATTCCGACCTGTACCACAACCGACTTCTAAAATACGTTTTGGATGATCGATGGCCGCAACATGCTGGAGGATGCGCTCACGGCCAAACAAAAAGCTCCAGCGGGTAGCATCATAAATTTTGGAGTGCAGCGCGTAGTAACCCTGCAAGGCAACTTCAGGGGAGGTCGCGATCATGCGAGGACTTCCGCAAAGTGGGTGCTGCCATAAGTGCCCACGCGATCAAGCTGCTGCATGGACTCAGTCCGCTCAGGCTGGAAGCGTAGGCGTGCGCGGATTTCATCGGGAACAAAACTCAAATCCAAGCCTGCTGAACGCATCAATATTTTTGTTCCTGGGCGGCTATTCGCTAAGATTAGGTCCCATTCTTCACGCAATGCCACGGGATCATTCCAGGCAAGCCAATCCTGATGATCCAACAAGACGTAGTGGGAGTAGCATCCCGGATTTTCACGAAGAAAGTTCGCCACGGTGCCGGTGTAGGGTTTCAGACGATCCATGCGTTCACGCAAGACACCTTGGTTCTCACTGCGAAGGTAGTTTGGGCAGCAATTCAGGGTGTATGAACCCGTAATATAAACACGCCAGAAATAATTGTCCTCAATCGGCAACTCCGTCATCACATGCTTCAATTTGTCCTTCACATAACCTGTGAGTCCGCCGGGGTAAGAATCTTCAATCAACTTAATTTGCGGGCGTGGCACTCCTAGCAAGGTCATCAAGGCTGGCTGCCGAATGAGCCAATTGGTGAACTTGCCCCATATTTCTCCCTCAATCAATTCATAGGCCTGCGCCTGTTCTTTGAGAGTTTTGGCATCCAGCAAGCAGACGGCAAAATTTTTGATGTTAGGGCGCAGACGAAACAAGGCATTCCCCATCACCCATGCCGCGACACCTGATGTGCCGTGGTAGTAGAAAGATTTTTTCAAGCTCTTTGGATTGAAGAACGTGATGCGACGATCCCAAAAGCCTTGAGCTGACTCACTCAGCTGCGGACGCACGCTTTGGTAAATGGCCGTGTAATCCATGTGCGAGCCGATACCGAACATCTCAAACAGATCATCAAACTCATTTCGCTTAATGAGTGCCATTTTAAGTTCCAGCAACGCATTTTGACGATGATTCACATCAATGGCATGAATTTGAGCTGGATTATCAAGCAGATAGTCCAGTGAGTTGCAACCCGCACTGGTGATCATGACGACATGACTATCAGCATTCAGCTGCATCAACTCACGATCAATGCGCGGATCTTCCCATGCACAGTTGTAGATTAAATTGGAGCCATGCACATGCTCAAAGAGCTTATCGTGCGCAGCTTTGAGTTGAGTGATTGGCTTGGTTTTTGTGAGTGCCTGTGTCATGCCAGCTAGAGTTCCCCTTAGCTCAGGATTGAACGTCTGGAGAAACAACACATTCTCTGTTCACTGCCTTCTGAACAAATCACAATCCTGTCACATAAGCAGAGTAAAACTGTCCAATGCTCGATTTTAAGGCAAACTAGCCCCTTTCACTCCTCGAGCAAATTTTTCGACACCTAGTTAAGACGCGCGGGCGAAACGCTGGCCACTACTCATTGGAATTGGGCTTTTAAATCAGTCTTCCGGCAGCTCTAGGCCACTGGTTTCAGGCAGGAAGGCTAGGAAGATGAGGCCTATGAGAAAGAAGCCGCCAAGGCAACTCACAGCGATGCGAAGATCGAAAGTGGCCTTCATGTAGGCAGACAGCCAAATGAGAACGGGAGCTGCTAAAAGGCGGCCTGTATTAAAGCAGAACCCTGAACCTGTGGCCCGCAGATGAGTGGGAAAGAGGGCTGGGAAAAAAGCAGCATAGCCCGCATGAATACTTTGAGCAAAAAACCCGAACACAGGCAGCAGCATGAGTAGCAGCGCATAACTGCCGACATAACTCGGCAACCAACAGACGATGGGCGTCATCACAAACGCGGCGAGGTGCATGATCACAAAGGTCTTCTTGCAACCCCAGCGTGCACTTAGGGGGCCAAAGGCGAGCATGCCTGCACCCGCGCCCGCTGTTTGAATGAAGCCAAAGGCGATCTTGGATTGACTAGCCCAGTCTGCAGCACCCGCTTTTTTCAAGAAGTCTGCGGCGAGGTCTTGGCCGGCAACCACGACGCCCCAAAAAGTGGCGAGGCCAACCATGGCAAGGAGCGCACCAAACACAGCTCGTGAGCGCCAACGTGCATCTCCCAGCAGTTCGCTGAAGCTGCCCATGCGCTCTTTTTTGCACTCACGAGCCGCTTTCCAAGACTCAGGCTCTTTGATACTGAGCCTGACCCATAGAACAAGAAGTGCGGGCAGGACACCGAGCAGATACGCCATGCGCCACTCCCTGCCAACCCAGAGCCCCACGGCAGCAGCTAGCCAGAGACCGCAGACGCTTGTGGCATGAAAGATGCCACCAGCACGCTCTCGGGCCTTTTTAGGAAAGACCTCAGCGACCAGCGCAGCACCCACAGCCCACTCACCACCCACCCCCATGGCCACGAGAAATCGAAGCGCGCCCACTTGCCAAATCTGATCGGCAAATGCCGTTAGGCCTGAGAAAATCGAGTAAAACAAGATCGTCAGTGCCATCACGGGATTGCGCCCCCATTTGTCCGCTAGCGAACTGAACAGCAATCCACCCAAAGTGCCGCCGAGGAGAAACATGCCGAGGAATCGCTCACCCCAAATCCTCACCAGAGGATCGTCTGCCTTCACATGCAGGATCTCTGGCAACATATCAGCCCGGGTGAGATTGTAAATCTGCCCTTCAAAGGCATCAAAGACCCAACCCAAAGAAGCAATCGCCAAGACGAGCCACTGGTAGCGAGTGACGCCATGATACCAGGAATTTGAAGACGTCGTCATCGATGTTCTGACCCATTAAAACTTTAACATCTCTGCCACCGGCAATGATTTGCCTTGTCGAATGGATTCTTCAGCAACGAGACACAGTCCAGCAGACCACAGGCCATCCTTTCCAGTGGCCGCAGGCTTCTTACCCTTGCGAACCATTTCAACGCATTGGGCGATCTCTTCACGTAGCTCGAAGACTTCACCGCTGTGCGTTTCAAGCTTCACGGTTTCTATCTTCTCGCCATCAAAGACCTTGAGGAAGTATTCAGGCTCCAGTGTGCGATCCAGCGCACCACTCCAGGCAGCCCAGAGCGCGCCTTTCGTGCCACTGACCTTCACGGTTTGATGATGCTCAAAGGCAGCCAGTGTCTGGGAAACGACGGCGTAGCTGCCATTGGCATATTTGAACATGGCACTGAAATTATCATACAAATTCGGGCGCTGAGGATCGCGCGAGTTCGCATAGGCCTGCAACTCGATCGGGTCACCGCTGCTTTCTAAATACCAGCGAGCCAGATCAAAGAAATGAATCGGCTCCTCAAGCACCCAGCTGCCCACACGGCTCTGATCATAGCGCCAACCACTGGCTCCTTGTCGATACGGCTTTCGAGAAAGCTCGACAAGCACGTATTGAGGTTCACCGATGGTGCCTGCATCGATAATCTCTTTGATGCGGCCCCATTGGCTGGAAAGCCGTAACTCATGGCCAACAGCCAAATGAACTCCGTATTGCTGCGCGCAGGCGACAATGGCCTTACAATCCTCCAACGTAATGGCCATCGGCTTTTCCAGCAGAACGTGTTTGCCCTTCTGCATTGCAGCGAGTGCGATTTCGCGGTGCGTGTGACTCGGCGTGACGATGTCGATGATGTCAAAATCGGCCTGCGCAATCATCTCTAGGCTATCGGCAAAGATCAAGGCGTCGGGATAAAGCTGCTGCGCTTCCGTGCGCGAAACCTCTGAAGGTGCGCTGATAGCGATCAACTTAGCCTCTGGATTTGAGGTGATGGATTGAGCATGGAATTTCCCCCAAGCACCAAAACCGGCGAGAGCGAAGCGAACAGGTCGTATCATGAATGTTCTCCAACGAATGACCCATTAAAAATCTTCAAAGAGAAATCGAGCAGGTTCAGTTCTGCTTCGAAAGTTTCTATAGACAACCCTTCAAGGTTTTGCAGCCCGAACTGGAAATTCAAACCTGACGCATTCCCTTTCTGATCACTTCGTCTCATTGACGAAAGCACGCACTTCATCCAACACTCGGGCGCACTCGACGATGAGCGCAGGCTCGTGATCTAATTTATGGACTTGGTGGGCGAGTTCAGCAAGGTCGAGCAGTTCAGCTTTAATCAAAGCAACAAGCGTACTGATGTCTTTGAGACCACGATCAGCCTCACGGCGACCAAAGCGACGATCAATGCGTGAGCGGGCCGTGGCGTTTACTTTAGACACTGCCATGTCCATCGGGTGCAGAGCAAAGACGTTATCAAAACCCAGCATTGGCAAGCCGGAGATCGACGAAGTCGCCATAGTAGCCATGGGTGAGGTGGTAAGCGTTATCTTCTCCTAACTCGGCTCCTAGGGCAGCGCGAACATCAAAGTCATCTGGCTCGATAAAGAAGTCTGCGTCGATAGTAACAGCGGCACCGATCTCGACAGGGTCGCCATCTGGAAAGGAGGCAAACAGTGACGATGATCCGAATAGAATGATTCGGCGACCCTTTGCCGCAGCACACACGGCAGAGACCAGATTTGTTAGTGCCTGGAGTTCCATGACAGTCGCGCAATTTCGGATTTATTCAGGATACCCGGAAATGGTGAATACCCTTTCCACATCACCGATTCCCAGTCCTGATCTCGCAAAATGAAAAGCAGTTTCTCCATGCCTTCCCTGCTGGCTTTGGCATCCAGGAGCATCCTGCGCCAACCTTCGAGGCGCTTCACGGCGGAATGGCCGTTGCCTAGCCAGCGGGCAATGTTAGCTAACGGGATGTCAAGCAGGGTCGGGTCAGCCTCGATCTTATCCGCGATTAGTCGATAACGGTCCGCCGACACCGTATCGCCGGTGCGTTCTCCGATTGAGTCAGTGCTGAGCGTATTACTCATGATGGTTGAAGTCTGCCACACAGACGTCTGGTCGCCAAGCTTAGGTTTTTAGTTGCCGCAAGAAACTGGCAAGTCGGAATTGCGAATAACTGGCCCTTATGTCCTCTCCGCTGTCGTCAGCGGCGTCACTGGGTCAGGCATGAGCCGGCCCTGCACTTCATTCAACCGGCAGGTGGGCAAATGGGGCAGGACGTGTTTGGCGAAGAGGTCACACTCATCGAGATGTGGATAGCCACTGAGGATAAAGGCGCGTATGCCCATGTCCATGTAGCGATTGAGCTTGGCCAGCACTTGATCGGGATCGCCAACGATGGCGCTGGCGCAGCCACTACGTGCCAGACCGATGCCGCTCCAGAGATGCGGCTCAATGTAGAGGTCTTTCGATTGAGCGCGTAGCTCGTCCTGACGCTTCACGCCTGCGCTTTGGGTATCGAGACTACGATTTTTAATCTCCTGCCCTTTCTCTGGATCAAGCTTTGAAATCAGCCGATCTGCCGCAGCACGGGCTTCCGCCTCGGTTTCGCGGACGATGACATGAACTCTGAGTCCAAAATCAATGGTGCGACCATAATGAGCAGCTTTTGCCGACATTGTGTGGATGGTTTCAGCAATGCGATCTTCTGTTTCGGGCCACATCAGAAAAACATCACAGTGCTTGGCGCAGAGATCTTGAGCGGCTGGGGAAATGCCCCCAAAATACATCAAGGGACCACCGTTTTGCTGATAAGTCTTAGCGGCTTCCGTGTTAGGCAGGCTGATTTGGTAATACTTCCCTTTCCATTCATACGGGCCGTCGGTATTCCACAGGCCTTGCAGGATTTGAATGATCTCGCTACTGCGCTCATACCTGACCTCGTTGCTTTCCTTCATGCCCGGTAGATCAGAAGAGATGATGTTGATGCACAGTCGACCTTTGGCGATGTGATCAAGCGTGGCAATAGCGCGCGCCAGCATTGGTGGCCAGACCTCGCCCATGCGCAGAGCGACGAGTTGATTGATCTGTTTCGTCTGCACTGCCATGGCGGAAGCAAAAGCCATCGCATCCTGTCCGGCGATCCAACCCGATGGCAGCAGGATGTTTTGAAAGCCATGCGCATCGGCACGGCGCACGATCTCGCTGCAATGCTCGTAATTACTACGAAGGGATCCATCAGGCACACCAAGAAATTCATAGTCATCCCCGCAGAGAGCCGAAAACCAAGCGACTTCAACTTGGCGTTCAGGAGTTCGGATGGCTGGAAATGTCATAGGATGTACGTGGCCCCAATGTGGAGCCGAAACGTTTTGCTAGGCAAGTTTAGAATGCGCCAGCTACCCGATAATCCCTTTGACCGGATGACCATGCACATCGGTCAAACGAAACTGGCGCCCCTGATAGCGGTAAGTGAGCGCCTCATGATTGATGCCGCAGAGATGCAAGATGGTGGCCTGCATGTCGTGGATATGAACAGGGTCCTTGGTGATGTTCCAAGCGAAATCATCGGTCTCGCCGACCACCGTCCCGGCATTCACGCCGCCACCGGCCAGCCACATGCTGTAAGCCCGACCAAAGTGGTCGCGGCCATTCGGCTTCGCAGGATCACCCTGGCCAAAGGGGGTGCGCCCAAACTCTCCCCCCCAGACGACGAGCGTATCATTCAGCAGTCCACGCTCTTTCAAATCCATGACCAAAGCCGCACTTGGAGCATCGGTGTCCTGACATTGGGCTTCGAGCTGAGTGAATAAATTGTTATGCTGATCCCAGCCAGCGTGCATGCACTGCACGAAACGGGTGCCACGCTCCAATAGGCGCCGAGCAATCAGACAATTGTTGGCAAAGGTGCCTTTCACCAAAGCATCAGGTCCATAGCGAGCGATGACATGCTTGGGCTCATCCGAGAAATCCAGCAAATCAGGCACACTCGCCTGCATCTTGTAGGACATCTCGTATTGGGCGATCCGGGTGTCGATCTCAGGATCACCGTAATCACTCAGATGCGCCTCATTCATGGCACGGATATCATCCAGCAGCGTGCGCCGTTGATCACGGCTCATGCCGGGAGGATTTTGCAGGTACGGCACAGGATCGCCGACATTGCGAAAGCGCACGCCTTGATAGCGGCTTGGCAGGAAGCCACTACCCCAGTAGTAATCATAGAAAAGCTGTCCGCAGGTCTTGCCTTTATCCGACGAGGTCATGGCCACAAAAGCAGGCAACTCGCTGGAGTCGCAGCCAAGGCCATAACTCAACCAGGCCCCCAGACTCGGGCGTCCAGGCACCTGGGCACCGGTCATGAAAAACGTCACCCCTGGCGCGTGGTTTACCGCTTCCGTCGTCATTGACCGCACCAAACAAATATCATCGGCGATGGAGCCAATATTTGGCAACATGCTACTCATCTCGATGCCACTTTTGCCATAGCGTTTGAACGGCTTGAT
>CAMBPS010000033.1 GCA_945869675.1 Prosthecobacter debontii
ATCGATGCTTTGCAAGGTGCTGAGCGTGTTGCCATCCGCCGTGAAGAGAAGACCGCCGGAGGCGTTGAGCGTGCCAGCGTAGCCGCCGACGACCAAAGTGCCAAGGCCGGATTTATTGATCACGTCGCCACTGCCTGAAGGGGATGCATCACCAATCGTGACGGTCATCTGAGGAGCAGTCACCGTCGCACCCCAGATCGCTGGCAGCGTGGTTGTTCCATTGAGGGTCAGGTTGTTCGTTCCGTTGAACACCGAATCGCCCAGGAAGGTCACGTTATTGGTGATCGTGCGTGCGGCACCGCCAGCCAGAAGGGTGGTATTAGCGGCCATGGTCAACGTACCTGTGCCCACCGGGCCCGTGACGACTGGATCGTTCAAGAGGAGCGAATTGGTATCCGAGGCGATGATCAAACCACCTGCGGTGATGTTGACGCCACCGGCAAAGGTACTTGCACCGCCGAGTTGAAGAACGCCAGCACCCGATTTCGAGATACCACCGTTTTGAATGACGGAATTGATGATCAAGCCAGCCTGCCAAGGGGCGACATCCTGGCCGTTGACGACCGTTGCGCCGACATTGATTGAATAAGCGCCAGCTGCATTGAGATCAAGGGTGCCGGTGCCGATGGTGGCGACAGCACCTGCGTTCATGGTGGTGACGGTGGTGCCACCGGTGAGGGTTAGCGTGCCTGTCGGAGTGAGGGTCGGAGCCGAGCCGCCGAGGTTGTTTATAGTAAGGCCAGCGAGGCTATTCGCCTGATTGGCAAGAGTCACCGTGGAGCTACCGCCGAGAGTCAGGGTATTGGAACTCGGGATGACACCAGCCAGAGTCTGGGTGAGGCTGCCCGGGCCATTGACAGTGATGCCGCCGGTGCCGAGGGTGCCGGTCGCACTGAGCACCACAGGCCCCGAATTGATGATCGTGCCGCCCGTGTAGGTGTTGGTGCCGCTCAAGGTCAGGGTGGAAGCCGCGTTGTTGTCAGGGATGGTGACAATCAAACGAACCGGACCTGTGCCTGGGGCATTGTCCGCGATTGCCGCACCGATCACTGTGGTGCGTGTGTTATTGCTGAATGGGGTGACATGCAGGTAAAAGTCGCTTGCTGCGCCCACGGTGCCACTGGTGATGGTGCCATTGTTGATGGTCATCGAGGTGGCATCGGTATTAACGGCAATGATCATGCCGCCGCCCTGAACGCGGAGTGTATTGGTTCCGAGATCGAGGATCGATGTTGCGGTCTGGCTGATATTCAAGGTGTTGACGACGGTGTTGGCTGCAAGTGTCGTGGTGCCGCCCGCGAACGCTTGGCGGACGTTATCTGTGGCCAGCGGGCTGGTGTTCAGGCCGCTACCTGCGTAGTTGGCGAAGCCAACAGCATTCAAGCCGCCGAAACCGTAGGTGGAGTCGTAGCTGAGGAATTCCCGATCACTCATCGCCCATGGCCCGACGATGTTATTGGTCAGGGTCGGAGCTGCGCCGGAGATGCGGATGTTGGCAACACTGCCAAGCGTGCCCAACACGCCGTTGTTGTTCAAACGCAGGGTCGCGGCAGAACCGACCGAGCGGGTGATGGAGTCGAGGGTGAGAACCGAGGAGTTGATGCCGGTGCCGCCTGCGGTGTTGAAGATGGTGTTAAAGCCGTCGGCGAGGATCACGGCACCGAGTGCTTCGGTGGAGTTTGTTTGGGCGCGGCCATTGAAAGAGACGTTACCGCCCTTCATGGTGATCGTGGCAAGGCTCACACGGTCCGCGTTATCGAGCAGACCCGTGTTGGTTAACGTCAAGGAACCAAAGTTGATGCCGATATTGCCCGTGCCGGGGGTTCCAAGGGTACCGCTGTCCAAGAGGGTCAGGGTGCCGCCGGTGATCAGGGTATCGCCGGTGTAGGTCTGGGCGTTGGTCAGCGTTAGGCCACTGGTTCCGGTTTTGTTCAGGAAGATGGTGCCCTGAACCGAGCCACCGAAGCTGCTGTTGGAGTTGGTCACCAAGGTGGCCTGAGCACCGCTGTTCGTGACGATGCCGCCGCCGATGTCCGTGTTAGACCCAGCCCCTTGGCTAGCCAAACTACCAATGAACTGCGCGCCATTCTTCAGATCCACCGTGCCGCCCGTATTCACCGTGAGACCGTTGTTGAAGAGCAAGGTGTTCGTCGCGGCGGATTGCAGGTTCAGGGTGCCACCATTGACCGTGGTGGTGCCACTGACGAACTGCTGAGCGTTCAGATTCAAGGTGCCATTGAGTGCCTTGGTCATGCCAGCGGTGCCACTGAAGCCACTGCTGACATCGAGCGTCTTGCCGCTTGAGGTATGGATGACACCTTCAGCAGCGCCGAGAGCGACGATCGGGACGGAAAGGATGGCATTTGTGCCAGTTCCATTCACAAGGATGGCACCGCTGGTAAGCGTAAGCGTGGTCGGGTTAAGACCGCCCAGGCCACCGACGTTTGGAGTGCCGCCCGTGGTTTGCAGATTTAGAGCGTTGAGGGTCTGATTGCCTGTGAGCGAATTCGACGTGGCAGGCGTTGCCTTGTAGGTCTGGGTGGCACCGGCACTGAGGATGTTTGTAGCAGGGGCGTAACCTGCGAAGGCAACGACACCGTTGCCAGCGGCGAGGAGACCGTTGTAGGTGGCAAATTCATTTCCGTGTACGCCATCCGTGACAGTGAGGCGAGGGAACAGGCCTGTAGTTGCAGGAGTGAGGGTCGGTGTGGTCGTGCCAAACTTGAGGAGATTGCTGCCGAGTGCCAGCCCATTGACATTTCCAGTGCCACCTGCGCCAAAAGCGAGGCTGCCAAAGACTAGATTCGTCGGTACGCCACCCGTATTGCTCATGTTGATGAAGTTGCTGCCAGAATTGAGGGTCAGAGCGCCGGTGCTTGTGTCGGTGAAGGTCGTGGAGCCGTTGTTGTAATTCAGCGTGCCGCCGGCCAGCGTGACGCCACGGTTCGTTGTTCGGGCGAGCGGAGTACCGACGGTGTTGTCAATGGTGAAGGTGCCGTTCTGGTTGACCGTGATCAGACCAGTGCCACCCACGGAACCCACGCCAGCACTGCCGAGCTGGAAAGTGCCGCGATTGACCGTGATGGTGCCAACATAAGCCGGGCTGGCCACGCCTATCGTGGAAGTGCCGGAGCCGATTTTGGTCATATTGGTCAGGCCGACGGGAACCGCAGTCGTGGTAAATTCCGTGTTACCAGCGCCCGCCAAGGTCAGCGCAAAGGCACCTGAGGCACCGCCGCGGATAGACAGAGTGTTGCCAGCGTCCGCACCAATCGCAGCGGCCGCAGCGAGGGTGATGGCCCCCGTCTGTATCGATGTGCCTGCACCGGTGCCCTGGAGAGCGCCGGCCGTGAAAAGGCCAGTGCCGGTGAGGTTGAGAGGTTCGCCAAGAGATATGCCAGCTGGTAGCTGAAGGGCTGCGCCGCTGGCCGCAACGATCGTATTGCCGGTGGTAGTACCAAGGCCGAGGGCGTTGCCGAGGCTGACCGCCCCTTGGCTGATGGTGAGGACACCATTCCAAGGAGTGGCGCTGTTATCTGCATTGATGAGCAGTGTGCCAGTGTCCTGTTTTGCCAAGCTCGCCGCCGCAGCAGCTCCAGCGTTGAGGTCGAAGGCATTGGTGAGGGTCAGCGTATTCGTGCCGGTAACTTCGATCGCCCGCGTGTTCGCGGTGCCGACGAGTTGAAGTGGATTAGCAAGGGAGAAGGTGCCAGTGGCACGGAGGGCGGCGGTGCCAGCGACAGTGGCGGCGAGTTTGATCACGTTGGCCGCATTGCTGAGCTGGGCATTACCAGCGGCAGAAACGACACCTTGATTGATCGTAATGTCGCCAATGAATGTGTTACCCGCATTGCCGAGCACCAAGGCACCCGAACCGGCCTTGATGAAACCGGTACCGTTGAGAGCGCCAGAGAGGGTGAGACCTTGGGTGATATTGGAAACCGAGGCCGTGTTCACGGTGAAGGTCGGGGTGCCAACGAGGGCACCGGAATCAGAAATCTGGAGGCCGTAGCCATTGTTGTTGGCCACCGTCAAACCATTGGTCAGAACTGTATTGATGCTGGACGGAGCAATGATCTTGTTTTGAGCCTGATTGAAGGGCAGTGAACCACCAGCCCGACCGACGGTGACGGTTCCGGTGCCGACTGGGTCAAAGGTAAGGCTACCAAGAGAAATGGTTTCCACGACTCCGTTGCCGATGTTCGGGGACGTGCCGTCGTGCAGGAGAGAGACAGCGAGGCCATTGCCGAGGGCATTCGCATCGTAGTTACCCGTGTAACCGGTAGAGTTAAAGATGAGCGTGCCCAAGCCGGTTTTGCTGAAGCTGGTTATCGTGCCAATGTTTGGGATGTTGCCCAAAAGCGCCACAGTTAGGCCGGGATTGGCTATTTCGATCGTCGGATTAGGAGAAGCCAAGCCAGCACCCGTGAGCGATCCATTCAGAGTCAGAGTCCAAGCGGTATTGGCCGTGGAGTCAAACCGAGGCGCACCAGCAAAAACGACATTGTTTCCTACGGATGCTGTGCTGTTGGAAAAGAGATAGGCTCCTGATGCAACACTAAGCGCTCCAGAACCTAATGGGCCGCTTGTGATACCCGAACCACCGGAAGTTGGTGTGCTGCTGGCTCCAATCACTAGACCACCGACAGTAAGATTAACACCACCCGTGAAGGTGCTCTGGCCGCTCAACTGGAGAAGACCATTACCAGTTTTGGTGATGGAAGCGCCAGGACTGAGAATTGCTGCCGAGATGTTCAGAGTTGGAACGATATTCGTCACCGTGACACCGCCAACTTGGATCGCAGGGGTATTGATGGTTTTCGTGCCACTGCCAATGTCGATGCTACCTGCAACGGTCGCAATCGTAGAAGGATTGCTCGAAGTGACCGTGATTGGTGTGGCGTTAGTGAGAGTAAGGATACCGCCGGAAGTGACCGTCGGAGTGCCGGTTCCGCCGTTGTTATCGAAGGCGAGGCTGTTCAGGGTGTTGGCGCCCGTGAGGGTGAGCGTGGAACCACCGCGCAAGGTGACGGCATTGGTGGAATTGATCTGGCCCTGACCAGTAGGGTTGGTGCCAGCGGTGACGAACTGGGTCACCGTGGAGTTAATCAATGAAAGGCCACCAGCGGGGATCACAACATCTCCCGTCGTTGTTCCACGGAGTTCGAGAGTGCCCTGGGCGACTGTGGTGCCACCGCCGTAGGTATTCACACCCGTAAGGGCAAGCACACCGCCGCCTGATTTCACCAAGGCCGTGCCAGCGCCCTGAATACTGGAGTTGATGGTCATGACTGTAGCGCCAGTTGTGTTGGCAGCATTGTAAACCACGAGTTCAGACGTGCCACTGGTGATGATACCGCGACTAGCAACGGAACCAATGGAGGTGGCAAAGTTGTCATTGCTACGCAGAATACCACCGAGTCCAAGGTTCAATGTGTCAGCGTTATTGGTGAAATTCACATCTGTGGTGAAAGCACCGCCAATACGCAGGAGACCAGTCGTCGTGGTGCCAGCGCCAAGAAGAATAGAGGAGGCAGCCGTCGAGAAGATATTGGTAATATTATCCGCAGCAAAGGTGCCGGATGCGGGAGACACATTGGCGGCGCTAATGACTTGAGCATCGTAGCCTGTGAAGCCACCCTGCCCGACAATACCGACCCCAAGACCAGCATTGTAAGCTGCATAATCCGTGGTGTTAGCGATGGCCCAAGCACCAAGAACGCCACTACCAACGGCAGCAGGTCCAGAAGCAATAGCAATGCGGGCATTGTTGCCCTGCTGGCCGAGATTGGTGCCGACAAAATTGACGGTCGTTCCCTGACTGCGGGTGAGGCTGGCGAGAGTCAAGTCCATAGAAGTCAAGGTGCCACCACCGTTAGCTACAGTAATGGTGCTGGCCCCCTGCAAGGCGCTGACCGCTCCAAGGGTTTCCGTTGCCGCCGTCGTCAGACGACCGGTGACGGAAATGCCACCGCTACGAAGACTAATAGGAATTGCATCACCCACGCGGTTATTGATCTGTGTCTGAAGGCTGCTGTTGTTACTAAGGGACAACGTAGCAAAATTCAGGCTGATGTCGGAGGTATTAAGCAAGGTGGCATCGTTTTCCAAGGTAGTAGTGCCGCCCATGAGGAGAGTGCTACCCGTGTAGGTCTGAGCACTCTGGAAGGCCAAGGTGCCACCCTGGACGCGGCCAAGGCTGGTGCCACTGGTGATGGTTCCGCCGAAGGTGCCGCCACCGTTGGTGACGAGAGCACCGCCACCATTGATGGTGCCACCAGTGCCAGGTAGAACACCGGTGCTGTTGAGGTTACCGATATACTGACCACCGCCATTAAGATTAAGAGTGGCGCCATCATTGTTGAGGAAGTTTTGATTTGGGAAGAAGGTGTCCGCGCTGCCAGTGAGCGTGGTGGTGCCGCCAGAGAAATTGTGCGTGCTGGTGACCAAGCTGCGGGCACCGGTGCCGAAGGTCAGATCACCTGCAAGGAACTTTGAGATACCTGCGCTGCCCGTGAGGTCGCTGTTCACGGTGAGGGTGGTGCCTGAGGCCACCTGGAGGAGGCCCGCATTTGCAGCAAAGGCTACTTCATTGATGCTCAAAGCGTTGTTGCCACCGGTGTTCAGGATGGCTGCAGCGGTGACCGTGAGTCGGTTTGAGGCTGCTCCGGTGACAGCAAGGCCTGTGCCGTTCAGTTTGAGGGCGTTGACGGTGCGGTTGGCCGTGGTGGCGGCGCTCGCGGTCAGGTTCATCGTGTCCGTGGCGGCAGCCGTGTTGAAGTTGTTGGCGTTGTTGTAGCCCGTGAAAGCGACCACGCCGCTGCCCGTGTAGGTGGCAAAGTCAGCGCCACCATCGACGAAGATACGGGGAATGATGTTGTTTGTCAGCGTCGGAGCTGCCGTGAAGATCACCTGATTGGTGGTCCCCAGGCCGGAGATCGTGCTCAGGTCGAGCGAGGAACCCGAGTTGGGCGTGGAAATCGAGGCAAAGGTGAGCGTGCCGTTGCCAGCACCTGACATGGTGATGCGGGTGGTGGCGTTGTTCAGGGTGAGTGCCCCGATGGTTTCCGCGCTTGAAGTGCCGTTGTTGATGAAATTGAGCGTGCCGCCATTGCCAGTGAAGGCTCCGGTGTCGAAGAGACGACCAGCAGCGTTGTTACCACCGCTATTGTCGAGGGTGAGGGTACCGCCCGAGTTCACCTGGGCGGTGCCAGCATTCCAGGAGCCGCCTGTGGTGCCGCTAAGCGTGATCGTGCCGCGGCTGGCCGTCAGAGCGCCGGTGGCGAGGTTGGTGCCGGTGAGGGACAACGCTCCGGTGCCGGAGAGTTGGAGACCATTGGCTCCTGTGCCTGCGGTGTATGGGCCGCTGATCAATGTATTCCCGGCCCCGAAGATCGTGAGCGTAGAAGCGGCTGAGTTGGTAATGCCGAGGCCGGAGATAATCAGGTTGGCACCGCCAGTCAGCTCGTTTTGCAGTGTGCGGCTGGCCCCTAGGGTGACACCACCGCTAAATTCAATGGATTTGCTACCGTCCACTTTGGCAGGCGAACCGTTGATCTGGACCGCATTGGTGATGGCATTGGCACCAGTGAGGTTGGCCAGCGAGGAGCCAACGCGGAGGGTGCCACCGTTAAGGGCGAAGACGGCCGTGCCACCGAAAGCTGCGGCACCGAAGGCAGCAACCTTGTCCACGATCAGGATACCGTCTGTCAGTGTCGTAGGACCGGTGTAAGTATTGGCGCTAGTGCCAGTCAGCGTGAGGGACGCATTCGGATCAATGGCGATGTTGAGTGCGGTTCGAGAACCGCCAACGCCAACCGAGGTGGCGACGTTGGCATTGTCGGGGATGACGCCATTCCAAACGGTGGAACCGTAGCCGCGAACATTGAGGGTGCGGGTGGAAATGGCAGTTGCGTTTTCGAGATTGACGTAGTTACCGTTGATGGTGAGCAGGGCACCACCTTCGAGGTTGTTGCTGATGGTCTGGTCATTGGCCCCAGCCTGCTTCTGAATATTGGCATTGATGGTGATCGCATTCTGACCACCGAACAAGGCGGCAGAGTTGTTGTTCAGTTGGATGAGCTTGTTGGTCGTCAATGGACCACCAAAGGCAAAGATGGCACCATTGCCCAGGTTGATCTGAGAGGCGGAGCCGATGCCGTTGGCGGTGAGGCCGAGGTTACCACCGCCAGCGGTGATGGCACCGGTGAAGGTGTTGACGGAGGCGGGATTCAGGATCCAAGTGCCGCCGTCGTTTTTGGAAACATTGAGGACGTTTGCGAAAGTGGCATTGGTGCTGTTGGTAAGCACCAGGTTCATCTGGTTGTTGTCGGTGTTCGAACCGCGCAGGTCGAGGGTGAGGTTACGCGCTACGCTATCGCCACGGGTGGTGTGAGCAAAGGTGCCGGTATTCCAAACCAAGGCACCTGAGCCCGAGGCATCAATGCGGATGATGCGATTATCGGAGAAGTTTGCCGACGCCTGAAGGGTGAGGTTACGGTTGGCACTTTCACCATTGCCGACATAAAATAATGGATTTAGGTCGCTGTTGCCTTGATTGGAAACAAAGGTACCTGCAGCCCCTAGGGAACTGGATACACCCGTTCCAATGGAGGTAACGATCAGGTTGCCGTTATCCACCTGGGTGTTGCCATTGTAGGTGTTCGCATTGCCGAGGATGAGCACACCGCCACCATTCTTGGTGAAACCAGCGGTGCCAGTGCCGTTGCTGATGACACCAGAGAGGATACCCGCCGTGACCATGGCGCCGGTATTGCTATTGTTATTGACTGTCACCACACGGCTGGTGCCGCTTAGGTTGACGGCATTGGTGATCTCGGTTTCGCCGAGGGCGGTGGAGGAACCGAGGACCAGGGAAGTTGGGCCGAAGGTCGTTGCCGCCGCGCCCCAGGTGAGAGCACCACCACCAAGTGTCACGACGAGGCGATCCGTGGTGGCAGCCGCGAAGCCGGATGCACCGCCGGTGAGCTGCACATTGCCGGCAGCCGCCCCCAGGGTGCGGCTGAAGGTACCAGAAGTCTCCAGCACGCCTCCATTGATGGTGAGAAGGCTGTTTGTCGGGATGCCGACGACGGAACCGGAGGTCAAGGCACGGAGAGCGCCACCCGAGATCGTGGTGGTCCCGGTGTAGTCGTTGGAGGTGGTGGGATTGAGAATCCAAAGACCGCCGTCTGCCTTGGTGAAGGAGAGGGCTTCGTTAGCATTTGGATTGTTGCGCAACCGAACGCGCATTTCGTTGTCACCAATCGAGGAGCCACCCAAAGTCAGGGTGCGTGCGCCTGCATTGACGAAAGCAAGATCACCAGTATTGCTGAAGATAAGGCTGGCATTGTTGGCTCCGGTTCCCGCAGATGCAGCTTCATTGCCATAGGTGCCAGAAGACTGGATGGTGGCATTGCCAGCTAAGGTAAACAGACGATTGGTGCTGACGGAGGGCGTCTGGGTGGTCTGGTAGATGCCGCCGCCGCTCGTAGCAGCAGCTGCTGCCGCACCGGTATAAGTCAAGGTGCCGCCATTAAAGATCAGATTTGAAGCGGCGTTGGAGGAAGCACCAAGGCCGCTGGCGGTGCCGCCATCCGCGAGACGAGTGACCGCAAGGTTGCCGTTATTGATGACGGTGACGCCGGTGTAAGGCTGGGCACCAAGAATGGCCTGGGAACGGGCGGAGGTGCCGTTGATGACCACATTGAGGATGCCTGTGCCATCTTGGAGAGTGCCGCCGAAGGTGGTAGTACCCGTGGTGGCCGTGCCACCGAGACTGACGGTGGACTGAGCCGCGTTGCTGTTGGTGATGAGGCCCGTGCCGGTCAGTGCACCGATGCTAATTTGTGCAAAGCTCGGGCCACCGGTGTAGAGTGCTGTCGAAGCACCCGCACCATTGACATCGAGAATGGCTCCCTGGCGGATGACCGTCTGATTGCCTGCTGTGGTCAGCACGCCGAGGTCCGCCGTGGCGCCGGACATCTGGATGGCGCCCTGATTGATGACGGTGTTGCCCGTGTAGGTTCTGGGCCCGGTGAAAATCAGGGTGCCTGTGCCGGTCTTGGTCAGGGACGCCCCCCCGGGTTGGGTTGAACTGATGGTGAGGGCATTGCCCGTGGTGAGGGCTGCCCCCGGAGCAGGGGCAACGGCAGGAGAGGAGCCATTGGTTGTAACGACGAGTTCTTGGGCCGCTGTGCCAAGGGTGCTGCCGGTGATCGAGGCGGTGCCGCCCGAGTTGTCGAAGAGAACGCCACCGGGATTGGTGGTGAACGAGAGCTGACCACCCAAGGTCAGCGCCGCTCCTCCGGTGAGCTTGAGGCTGTTAATCGTTCCTAATGCTGCTGTGCTGGCCGCACCGGCGATAGAGAAATTGGTGGCCGGTGCTAGGGTGAGTGCACCGGAACCAGCGGTGTAGCCAGTGAACTGGCTGGCGGTGGCTCCGCTATTCACCCAGTCCACGCCATTGAAGGTGGCGTAGCCGCTCTGGATGCCATTGCTGCCCACAGGTGCTGTTCCACTGAAGTTGATTGTGCCAGTGCCGGGTTGGTAGTCCAGGGTGGCTCCGGCACCGCGGGTGCCGATGTCCAGGAAGGTCAAGGTGTCATTGCCCGTGCCATTGGTGATGGAAACGATGCCCTGACCCGCGGTGGGAATCAGGCGACCAAGGACCTCCGTGCTGGTGCCGCCCGCAAAGCCGACGTAGTTGAAGGTGCCGCCCGCATTGCCCATGAGGGTAACGCTGTCGGTATTGAAGATGAGATTGCTGGTGGAGTTGATGATGTCGCTGCTGGCTGAGGCTGCATTGAGGCGCAAGATTCCGTTCGCGACGGTGAGGTTCCCACCGAAGTTCGGGCTGGCCTGAGGGGTGATGACCTCGGCTGCGGCCACCGCACCTGCGAGAAGGCTGGCACCGGTACCGCTGACGAGCGTGACCGTGGTGGCAGAGGTGATGTCACGGATATACCAGTTTTGCGAGGCTGGCAGGTTGGTACTCGTCACCTTCTGCCCTGGAACTAAATTAGCCGTGCTAGCTACAGTAATAACAGGATTAGCCGTGCCCGTGCTAGCAGCCGTGTTTGTAATCGTGGAAGTAATGCCACTTGCGACGCCCACGGAAACAGCAGGATCTGCAGCAGCGTTGGCCGCGCGGTTGCCACTCAAAATGATCGTCGTCGAATCGCGTATTTGGGCGATCGTTGTTCCAAAAGGAATACCGACACCAGAGATGGGCTGGCCCACCACTAAGCTTCCGGTCGTCCCTGTAGCCAAGGTGACCGTCGTCGTTGCAGTCCCGCCTGTAGCAGCAAGGCTGAGAGTGGCAGCAGTACCATAGCTGATTGGTGCAGCGATTTGCCAGGTGCTGGTGCCAATTTTATTGATGTTGGTCAAATTGCCGCCGTTGGTGATCAGTCCGGCGATCTGGTTCACAATGGAAGTCGGGGCACTGCCACCGAGATGGAGCGTCTTGGCGGCCCCGTTAGTCACCGCAAAATTGTTCGGCAGGATCAACGCGGAGGGCGCAGACCCGGATTGGTTGGCCAGGATGTAGGCATTGGCGGTATTGAGATCCGCGATTTTGTTCGTCCATGTTTCGCCCGCTCCCGTGCTTTCCGCGCCGAGGAAACTCAGCGCACCATTGCCAAACACGACGCGGCCCGCACTGGCCGAGGTCGGGTTGAGAGCATTGACGCTTCGAATAGCTAGAGTACCATCATTGAGGTTGGCATTACCAGTGAAAGTGGAGGTGGTGGCTGCGGTAGCGCCGAGGGTGAAGGTGCCGCTGCTTCCCTTAGTCAGGACGTTGGCTCCACCGGTGGCCACGACGGCGCCGTTGATGATAGTTTCGCCGCCGCCCTGCACCGTGTAGGTGCTCGCCGTGGCATTGTTGGCACTCCAGACATTGCCACCTGCGAGCGTGACGGTGCCGCTGGAGTTGTTGGTGACCGTGATGCCCCGGTAGTCAGCCGCTGTCGGCGTCGCGGTCGTGGTGATGGTATTGTAGCCATTGCGTCCGTTGAAGGTGTAGTTCGCGACGTTCTGTCCTGCTTCACGAGTGAGTGACCCGAAGGTCACCGTCTGATTCTGGAGGGAACCGCTGCCGAGACTGAGAGGCCCGGAGAGATCGCGATCCACAAAAATTGTGCCGGTGCTGTTATTACGAACTCGGATGTTCTTCTGACCACTAAAGCCTGAGGCTGCGTCTGTGCGCACTTCGAGGGTGCCGTTGACTAAATCCACGGATGTCGCGCTGGTGTTTAAGCCCAAGGCTCCTACCGAACCAACACGCACGGTCCCAGAATCGACTCGCATCGTGCTGCGGAAGTCATTGCCGGCATTCTGGAGCCAGAGGGTGGTGCTGATCAAATTGCCAGCCTTATAAAAGCGATCGTCAACGGCATCAAGACCCCTGACTCGTCCGGAGATGTTGAAATTCCCGTTTCCGTAAAAATAGGATATGTTGCTCGCTCCCACATACACCGGGCCACTTACCGTGGTGGTGCCATGAGTGGCCCACAGGCGGGTTTCACCCACTGCATTGCCCGTAGTGAGTCCACCCGCCAGCGTGTTGTAACCGATGCTGACTAATGCACCCGTTGCGTTGTTCGCGCCTGGACCGCGGCCCGCAAGACTGAGTTCACGATTGAGCGTGATACCCGCCGTGCTGCCTGCGGAAACACTGCTTCCTTGGAGAACCAACGCACCACCAGTGAAGCCGGTGCCACCAGCCGCCCCAGTGGTGTTGGCAGCGCCAGTCACAGAGATAGCCGTGCCGGCGGAGCTACCGAGTTGGTTGGCATTGGTAATGACCACATTGCCGCCTTTGATGGCGATGTCACCCGAGAGTGTGCTGGAGTTGTCAGCGGTGAGACGAAGAGTGCCGTTACCCGTCTTGGTAAAGCCGGAGGTGCCAGTGAGGGTGGAAGAAAGGGTCGCTTGGTTGGTGCCAAAACCATTGTTATTGACGGCAATGAGAGGAGAAGTGATGCCTGCCGCTGGTGCGAGTGTCAGTGAATTGCCACCGCCTGCAAGGTTGTAACCCGTCGTGTTGAAGGTCAGTCCGCCGGCTGTGATTGGCCCAGCTAACGTGACGACCCCCGATGGGGCACCAAAGATTGCAGTATCTAGACCGGCATTATTCCAGGTGCCCGTGGACCAATTGGAAGTGGTGGTATCCCAAGCTCCAGGAAGAGATCCGGTCCAGGTAACATTAGCCCCATTCACCTGCACACTCCAGAGAGCGAACTGGGCGAGGAGAATTGAAGAGACCGTTTTCTTCCAGAAAGGTGTGCGGAGACTGCGAGTCAGGCGCACTGGAAGCGAGAGCGGTTGGGCGGTTGAGGTCTTCATAAGGTTGGTGGGAAGGATTAAAAAAAGTCGGCGGGAGGCAGAAAAAGAGAACGGAAAAGGATCAGGCGATGCAGGCAATTGAGGTCAGCGGCGTGAAAAACACATTAATCCGAAAATCAATAAAACGAGGATTCGTGATGTCTCGAAGACTGGCACGATGCTTGCATGATTGAATGGATGATTGGTTAGACATACTAAAAAAGCCTTATTTTTCAAGGCCTAACGAAAGGCTCGAAAAATAATTCTTGGTGTTGGTTGCTTGGCTGACAGAATAGACTAACAAATTGATAGGTCTGATGGATTGAAAATGAGTAGACTAGAGTCGCATGTTATCATATCGGGATTCCATTTTGCCAAGATTTTTCTCCCTTTCGGAAGAAGTTTTTTTGTCGCCGATCATCATCTGGTCGATTGATTTTGAGGCTTTTCCGCCGCCTTGATATTTAATAAAACCTAATTACTTGAGTAAATTACCATAAAAATTCAAAATAAGCTCAATGCGTTAATCCTAAATTTAGCAATGAGATTAACCACAGAGGGTCGATGGACACAGAGGATCAACCATTTACAGAAGGAATACTTAGAGTTTCCCGCTCACCTTGAGGGTGAGTCATTTTCTAATCCGAAAATCGTCACAAGTCCCTGAATCTCTGCGTCCATCGAGTCTCTGTGGTGTATTGCTTTAATCGTTTTTAGGTTAATGATGGTTCTCAAAAATAAGAATGACTCCACCCTTTGGTTTTTGACTTCACCCTTCAAACATGAAGGCCTGAGTGCCGCTTTGCCTCTGTCATTGAATCCACAACGCTTCTTCACCTTTCGGTCAGTGACACCCAAGACACAGCCGCTTCGCGTCGAAGAAACCCTGTGAAAGCAAGCGCAACTTAGCGATCTTCCGTTTGCGGATCTAGCAGACAATTCATCGTGTTGGGATGTGGAACGAAGAGTCACTTTGGCCGTATGAGTCGGAGACAAAAACTAAGCAACTGGAGACTCCATTTTACAGGAAAACAGAAAGACATGATTTACAGGTCAGAACACATTCCTATGAATCCTGTTTTCCTGTGAATCCTGTGATTAGAAACTCGAATCACGAACAGTCTCATACCCTCCATAGTCTGCGCAACAGCGCATAACTTCACAGCAAGTTAGTCGGGAGGTTTAACTCGGATCGATTCCTGAAGAGAGACTTCGCTGCCGTGACGGTGCTTCGTCCTCTAAATCCGCTTGCGCTGACAGCCCCATCTGTTCAACTGCCTCAGCTCCAGCTAGCTTCGTGTGCTCGTGACGTCGCAGCTCATGGCAGCTTGCGCTATTCATGAACCCTAAAAAAAACCCGCACTCCAAGACGGAGTGCGGGCGAATATGGGTCAAACTGCTGTTATCTTGAACGTTCTCTAGGAGTCCTCACCTTCTGAATGGCGGTCGTCGCTACCGATGGGCTTGGCACCACTGAGTTGGAGAGGGCGACCCATGAATTCTTTGCCGCTGAGTTCAGCGACCGCACGACGGGCTTCTTCCACCGAACTCATGGTAACGAAGGCAAAACCTTTGGAACGCTGGGTGCGATTATTGACGACGACTTCCGCATTGCGCACGCCACCGACGCCATTGAAGAGCTCAAAGAGATCGCTTTCAGAAGCGTCGTAGGAGAGATTGCCAATGTAGAGACGATCTGTTTCGATCGAGGCAGGATCAACGGGGGTGTTCTCACGACGTGGGCCACGGGGCTCACGCGCTGGACGAGGGGAAGAATCGCGATCAGCGCGTGGTGGGCGTGGACTGCGACTTGTGGCTGAAGGCGGAGCGCTGCGCTGAGCCTGCGGGAGGGTGGCGGGCTTACCGAGCAGGCCGAAGGTAACGGCGCTCAGGAATTTCTGAAATCCGGTCTGCTGAGGGACGCCACCACGTGGAGTGGACGTGCGGCCACCGGAGTAGCTGCCGCTCTTGTTGTTTCCGCCTGGGCGACGGTTGCGGCGGCGATTGCCTTGGCCTTGTTGCTGTGTATTGGTGTCTGACATGGGTCGTTCGTTCTAGGTGTCTGTGGGGTTGGAGGCACCACGCAAGGGAGCGTGCTAGGGGTCGGTGCCGAGGATGGACAACAGGTCACATCCTGAGAGACGGGCCGTGTGACGGGCCGCAGAAGCGGCTCATCGCAGCCCCATCGGGTGCCGCTAAATCTGGGGTGGGACCCAGTGGGTCCGGTGTTCGCGTGACAGAAATCGGTCACGGTGAGGCGTCCCGGCGATAAAATCGCAGGTCCAGTCAAAGCATTTGGCGCAGTCAGGGTGCTGGCGTGGCGCATTTCCGCAGATCAGTGGGTGGACATTAGGCCTCGGAGCACGACGCTCCAGAATTAGCATGTCAAGACTAGTCGGGGGGAGCGGCTGGGTCAATAGCGGAGTTAGGTGGTGGAGAGAGAAAAGAAAGCAGAAAGCGGAAAGCGGAAGGCAAGAGGTCGGAGGTCGGAGGTCGGAGGTCGGAGGTCGGAGGTCGGAGGTCGGAGGTCGGAGGTCGGAGGTCGGAGGTCGGAGGTCGGAGGTCGGAAGTCAGAAGTCAGAAGTCAGAGGTCGTAGGTCAGAGGTCGGAGAGCGCAGAACCAAGATAAAACGAAGGAAGTATTGAACCAGGCGCTGGACGCCTTGATTGAGCAGACAGGCCAAAGCCCGAAGGTGATTCTGGGGGATGGTGGCGTGCTGGCACAGATGACCAAGGCGTTGGTCGAGCGGGTGCTCGGCGCAGAGCTGGTTCACCATCTCAAAACGGGGAGCGGCCCCGTCGGTGGGCCGGAGGGCGAAGCCGCGGCAGTGCTCGCCAACTGCCGCAAGGGCCACAGTGCCAAGACAGTGCTGAGCGACAGCGGCGCGATGCAGATCGACGTGCCGCGCGACCGTGCGGGCAGTTTCGAGCCGCTCTTGGCGCCCAAGTGGCAGAAGAAGCTGCCAGGCTTCGAGGAGAAGATCATCGCGCTCTACACACGCGGCATGACGGCGAGCGACAGCAAGGCGATGTTCGAAGCACAATACTACATTGAGGTGAGCGCCGAGTTCCTGCAATGGATCGACAAGACTATCAGAGGCAAGAACTAGGCGGGCTTCATGGCCTCTTCGCCAAGGCGATGAAGGTAGTCATAGCTGTAGATGCCCGTGTTGTGGCCATCGGTAAAATCAAATTGGATGGCGTAACCACCGATGGGACGCCAAGTGCGGACCATGACACCGGGGAAATGCTTTTGATCGGTGCCACCATACTGCCGGCCTAACAAATCACGCTCACCCGTATTTTCAGCACTCGGAGACCAAGCGCGCAGTCGTTCACAGGGAATGTAATGCTCGATTCCGCCTGGCCAGATGATGGCGATATCGGTGCCGATGAGTTCGATGCGTTGCGGAGCGTTCATAGAAAGAAAAAGAATGGCAGAGTGAGTACGAAGAAGGGACGCCTTCCGGCGCCCCTTCGTAAAGGATGGTGATCCCAGATGGGAAAACTATCGGGAGTAAAGTTCGACGACGAGCTGCTCGTTAGCGATCGGATTGATCTCGTCACGGATCGGCGCACGATTGACGGTGCCCTTCATGGCATCGCGATCAACAGTCAGCCAGTCACCGACAGGATTGCCGAGAGTCATTTCAAGGAAACGACCGACTAGCTGCTGAGATTTCGGGCTGTCTTTGACGGCAACGACGTCACCTGCCTTAGCTTGGAAGCTGGCGATGTTAACGATCTTACCGTTCACCGTGATGTGGCGATGGCTCACAAGCTGGCGGGAAGCGAATCGTGTGTTAGCGAAACCCATGCGATAGACGACGTTGTCGAGACGCAGCTCCAACATTTGGAGGAGGTTTTCACCGGTCACACCTTTACGGCGTTGAGCTTCAGCGAAGAAACGACGGAATTGCTTTTCGAGGACGCCGTATTGGAAACGCAGTTTTTGCTTTTCAATCAGAGCGACACCGTAGTCGGACACCTTGCGGCGTGCATTGCGAACACCGTGCTGCCCTGGTGGGAAGTTGCGGAGTTCAAGAGCTTTGGAAGGGCCGAAAAGGGCGATGCCGAAACGGCGTGCAATTTTTTCGCGGGGACCTGTGTAACGTGCCATAAAGGTAAACTAAAAAGGGGGTAGAGTGATTTAGACGCAGCAGGTAATTAGACGCGACGAGCTTTTGGCGGACGGCAGCCGTTGTGAGGAATCGGAGTCGAATCCTTGATGAGGGTCACTTCGACACCCAGAGCCTGAATCGCACGAACAGCAGACTCACGACCTGAGCCTGGACCACGGAGACGAACTTCGACTTCGCGGAGACCGTGACCCATGGCCTGGCGGCAAGCGTCTTGAGCGACCACCTGAGCAGCATAAGCGGTGCCTTTACGGGAACCACGGAAACCCATTTTACCAGCGGTGGACCAACCGATCACGTTTCCGACGCGATCCGTGATGGAAACCATGGTGTTATTGAAAGTGGCACGGACGTGAACAACGCCGGCGCTAACGTTCTTTGAACCCTTGGCCTTGATGACCTTGGCGTTTTCCGTGCCATCACCACCACCGATCTCAAGCCATACGCTTTGAGATACGGCACGGTCACCGGAAGTAGGTTGTTTGTCGGCTGCAGGCGCTGCTGCAGGAGCGGCCGGAGCCGGGGCGGGTGCGGCGGCTTCAAGAGCTTCCACGGGTGTCGTTGTTTCGTCTGCCATACTGATAATGATAAAGTTCCTTGGATGATGCCGCCGAGATTAGACCTTGCCCTTCTTGGCACCTGGATTGCGCTGAGCACCAACGGTCTTACGTGGACCTTTGCGTGTGCGAGCATTGGTGTGGGTGCGCTGACCATGAACTGGCAGACCACGACGATGACGTTGACCACGATAGCAGTTGATACCGAGGATGCGCTTCATGTGCATCTGGATTTCACGACGAAGGTCACCTTCCAACACAATCTTCATCCCCTGAATGGTCTGGGTGATGAGCGTGATCTGGTCATCCGTCAGTTCACCTGCACGAATGTTTGGATCAATGTTGGTGTGAGCCAAGATTTTGCGGCTAAGGGGAAGACCGATGCCATAGATATAAGGCAACGAATATTCGATCTTCTTTTCGTTCGGGATTTCAACTCCAAGTAGGCGGGCCATAAGATAAGATGCTGATTGAGAAAATGGATGGATTAGCCCTGGCGCTGCTTATGGCGTGGGTTCTTGCAGACAACGCGCACGATACCTTTGCGGCGGATAACGCGGCAAAGTTCGCAAAGAGGTTTCACAGACGGACGGACTCGCATAGGATCGGAATAAGATGAGGGATTTCCCAGCGTGAGGCGGGGAGCCTGAAGTCGTACCACAGCGAGAGGGCGGTGCAACTGACAATTTCGAGTTTTTCACAATTAGAAATGCTCAACATGTATTAAGCATTTCCCGAAAAAGACTCAGCCAACGGCGCTCTTTTTGAAGAGATTGATCAGCTTTTTAAACGGCCAAGTGATGACTAAAATCACAGCTCCCGCGAGGCTCGCGAAAACCGTCATGGGCAGTAAACACAAGCGAAGGACGGGATTCATGAGCTTTTGCAAGGCTGGTTTTTCAGACCACAAAATACCGAGCGTGGTGATGCTGACGATGCCGCCAAATTTGATGACCTTGACCCAGGTCGGCCCGAGGTTCTCAAAAAATGGGTGGAACTGCAATTCGACCAAAAGAAAAAATCCGACGTAGCCGATGAGCACAAAAGCGATGTGCTCTAGAACGGGATATTTGCCGATCATTTTGATCGCTAGACTAGCAACAAGACGCAGCGCAATGATGCCGATAGTAACGCCGACATAAACGGGCCAGATCTCTTTGGGACTCAAGGCGATGGCCGCGACGACGTTATCCACACTCAGGCTAAGATCCATTAAAGCGATCATGGTGATCGTTCCTGCAAAGGTGCGATGATGCACATTGACCACTTCACCTTCCTCTTGGGCGATTTCTTTTTGTCCGGCAAAATGGGCGCACATCAGCCACACCAAATAGAACGCACCGATGAACATGATCCAATTCTGGCCAATGATGTAAGAGGCAAAAAGTAGAGCTAACAAGCGGAAACCATAAGCGCCGATGTAGCCAATGTTCATTGCCTTGGCGCGCTCCTTTTCCTCTAAGTGGGAGGCCATGGCAGCAATAGCCAAGGCATTGTCCACGGATAACAAGCCCTCAATCAGCACTAATCCCATGATCACGGGCAGGGCTTGGACAAAGTGGTTCCAAAGTTCTGGGAAGGAGGAGGCGAGGAGAGTGGCAAGCATGGGTTGAGATGGACGAATAATCAGAAAGAGCAAGTTTGCACCCACTCGTTGCAAATTTATGATGTCAATCCGCTCGCAGGAACGGCGGCCTGTGTCACCTTTGTGGACAATTTGATGAACCCAAGTGTTTTGAGCCTGCGCTGTCCGAACTGCGGACGCCCGTTTCTCTCGCTGCCTCAGCAGCCTAGAGCTCTCCTCACCTGCCCTCATTGTGCACAGAGTTCGCTGGTGTCTTCCTTTCAGGTAGCAGGCACCCCTCCGGCAGGCAATGCGGCCCCCTTTCGGCGCCGCGTTATCCAGAACCAGCCAAGGCCTCCGCAAGCCCAGAGCCAACCCTCTTCGCCTGGGTGGGACCCACGACCCGAATGGACACCTCAAGCGATCGGGAATCCAATGCCAAGACCAGCGGACTGGCCACCTGCGCCCGAACAGGCTCGAATGTTTGCGCCACCGAAGGCAACACCTTATCCGCCAGCCTCTGCAGCAGAATCCACTTGGCGCAACCCCTCCACGGCAAAGCCGTTTTCACTGGCAGAATTTGAGGCAGCATCAACTCAGGGCCTTCACCCCTTGAATCATCGTGAAGGTCATCAAAACTCATTTGAGCTACCACCAAGCGCGACCTTCACCGAAGTCACCTTGACTCCATGGAAGAAGCCAAAAAAGCACAACCGCTTACCTTTACTCGCAGCCTTTCTAGCCATGGTTCTAGGCGTCTGCTGGTGGGCGCTGAAAGATGAGGGGGTGCCACCCATCATGTCTGATTTGCCAGCAAGCACTCCGACAGCTTCCACGGTACAAACCCAGATGCCAGTCCTGGGAAAGGCCCAAGCAGAGCCAGAAGCGGAAGTTCGGCACGCAGAAGTCGTCACACAACCCATGGATTTAGTCGCTGCGCATCAGGCTGCTGAAAAACTTTTTATGGCCCTGATGGAAGCCAATAAACCAGAGGAGCGACTAGCACTGATCGCATCACAAGAAGAGTATGCGACCGATGTGGCTGAATTCTTTAACGCAGGAAAGCTTGATCTCCTCTCATTCAAGCCCTCCAACTCGACCTTACGTCACCTTCCCAGCCAAGAGACCGCGCCGATGTTTCAAATTGTGACCAAACAATGCACTCATGGGGCCCTGATGCGAGTTGTGCAGAAACCCGGCGGCGGCTTTCTTCTCGACTGGCCTTTATTCGCCGAATCACACGCACAAAAATTGGTTCACTTCATCGAGTCAAAATCCACTCAACCCGTCTGGCATCACGTCTGCCTGCGGCGCGATCATGGTCTGGAACTGCCCGAGGAGGAGCGCGGGCATCAGGTTTCATTGACCTTACAAAGCTCCTTGGACACCTCGGGCAAATGTGCCGCCGTCGCCTTAAAAGCTTCCTCAATCGGCCGCTATCTCAGCCGTGAGACCGAATGGGGAACGCTCTATGTGGCGCGCTTGCTCTTGCAGCATCGCGCCCTCAAAAACGGCACGCTTGCCATCACGGTCCTCGATTGTGAAGGCGCAGTTGCAGGATCGACTCAATAGACCTTCAGTCTAAATTGAGTGGAGTTAGTTGGGAGGTTTAACGAGGCCGGACGCCCAATCCTGGGGCATCTGGCATGATCAGGCATCCATTGGGGTCAAAGGTCACGCCCTGGTAATCATCCTCTGCCAAATAAAGATGCCCATCCAAGTCGGCATAGTCTGCCCAAGGCGCTAGATGAGCCGCAGCGGTGATGCCAATGCTGCTTTCGATCATACAACCAAGCAACACTCCCAAGCCGTGGCTGCGAGCCGCTTGGATCATGGCTACGGCTCCGCTAAAGCTGCGGCATTTTAAGAGCTTTACATTCACACCTTCGACCAAACCCAGAAGCGCAGGCACATCTGCTGCCTTCTGTGCGCTCTCGTCGGCATACAAGGGAATCGCTATTCTGGGCAGCATGAAACGCAGCTCTTGCCAGGCCAAGATCCCGCCATCGTGATGAATCGGCTGCTCGATGAGCTCCAATCCGAAAACTTCAAGCCTTGGGATCATCTTGGCGGCATCCGCCATCGACCAACCCCCATTCACATCGACCAGTAACTTTGCCTTCGGCGCAGCCTGACGGGCGACCGCAACGATTTGACCATCATAGGCAAGATCTCCACTGCCTAACTTGAGCTTCAAGACCTGAAACTGCCGAGCGGTCTCCTGCACCAGCAGCGCAAATGCTTCTAAGTTCGTCGGAATGCTGAAGGAACGACAACCCGGAATCAAGCTGAGGCGTTTGGGTAGCAAACTGGGCACCTGTGCCGATAGCGGCAATCCGGCACGCTGTCCCTCTAAGTCCAGCCGCCAAAGATCCAAGGCTAACTCCGCAGCCCGAGACGGCGCAGGCCCCTGCCCTGCTTTCAGCCAGGTCACAGTCGATTCGACGTCCTCATCATAGTAGGGCACGAAGGGTGCCTCAGCAACGGCACCAGCTCCGCAGAGCCGAACGACCTGCCTCGAAGAGGAGGCACCGTGCGCGATGCGAAAAGGCGTGGTGAGAGTCAAGGTTTTGAGTTCAACTTCCGGCTTCATGCAGAAAGGATTCACAGGATTGCAGGAATCACAGGATTTTTTCCAAAGTCCTGCTTTGATAGCGTTTTCACTTCCTTCCCTGATCCATGCCCCGCCCGTCTTTTCAACGATTCCCCGCTTCCGCCCCGAAACCACCACCGCCAGGCAGTGAGGACTGGGCACGCCCTTGGGCGCAGATGAAGTATTTTTCCTATCATCCGGCGGTCTTCCCAAACATGGTCGGCCCCGTCTCAAGCGACGCGGGACCTGGCGATCTGGTGAATATTTATGACAAGGAAGGTCGCCGATTCGGCGCTGGCTACCTCAATCCAAAAGCCCGAGTGCCACTGCGTGTGCTACATCATGGCGAAGGTGAATTTACGGAAGCAGACCTGGACGCCCTGCTGTTGCGTGCCGTCCGTCTGCGGACTAAAACCCTGAAACTCGATGCCGACACCAATGCGTATCGAGTGATCCACTCTGACGCTGATGGCCTGAGCGGACTCATTGTGGATCGCTATGATGAGACCCTTTCCATCGACATCACGACTCTGGGTGCTTGGCGCCGCATCCGCCGTTGGCTCCCCATGCTGCATGCAGAGCTCGGCACCAAGCATCAAGTCCTGCATGTCGATCCAGACATCGGCCTCATGGAAGGCATCCGCATCGGAGATGTGCCCGAGGCCAGCCTGCCAACTCCGCGCAGCGCCCGAGTGCGTGAGCATGGCGTCCGCTACTCCGTCAATTTTGAAGACGGTCATAAAACCGGCTTCTTCTGCGACCAGCGGGACAATCGCGTCAAGCTAGGCAAACTTGCCCACGGTCGCGTGCTCGACCTTTGCACCTACACCGGCGGTTTTGCGTTGGCGGCCAAAGTGCTGGCAAAATGTGAAGATGTCACCGGCGTGGACCTCGATGAAAAGGCCATCGCTCAGGCCAAAGCCAACTCCAATCTGAATCAGACGCGAGTCAACTGGATCCATGGCGATGCCTTCACTTGGTCACGGCAGATGATTAAAAATGGAGAACTCTGGGATACGGTCGTGCTCGATCCCCCCAAGCTTCTGCATCATCGCGACAACCAGGAAGAAGGCATTTTTAAATATCGCGATCTCAATGGACTGGCCATCCAGCTCGTCAAACGTGGCGGCCTGTTCGTCACCTGCTCCTGCTCAGGGCTTCTCAGCACCGACGACTTTGAGGACCTCATCATTGGCAGCGCGCACCGCCACGGTCGCAAGCTGCAAATCCTCGACCGCACCGGTCCAGGCCTGGATCATCCGGTCATGTCAAACTGCCCGGAGAGCCGCTATCTCAAAGTCGTTTGGGCCATCGTCGTCTAAGTCTCATGTCACCCGCTGTACAGCTCTGTGCCGCAGCCGCAACTCTTCGGGATGCGTTGCGTCCGTTGCGCTTTGCCGAGCCGACGACGCATGTTTACTGCCCACTCGAGTACGCTTGGGCAGCACATGAAACCTACCTCACACGTTTTGGTGACAGCCCGAAAAAAGTCATCTTCGTCGGCATGAATCCCGGTCCTTGGGGCATGACTCAGACTGGGGTGCCGTTTGGTGAAATCAGCGCCGTACGTGACTGGATGGGCATTTGTGAGCCCGTGAACAAACCTGCCAACGAGCATCCTAAACGCCCAGTGGTTGGCTTCAATTGCGAGCAATCCGAGGTCAGTGGTCGCAGACTTTGGGGACTATTCAAAGATCGCTTCGGCTCAGCCCAGGCCTTTTTTAAAGACCACTTCGTGGCCAATTATTGTCCGCTCGTGTTCATGGAGGCGAGCAGCCGCAATCGCACCCCGGACAAACTGCCCGTCGATGAAACCACTGCCATGGAAGTCCTCTGCGATGCTCATTTGCGCGCCGTGATTCAGGCCTTAAAACCCGAATGGGTCATTGGTGTCGGGGCCTTTGCCGAAGAGCGTGCCCAACGTGCTCAAAGCATCCTCGGAAAAACGTTTCAGGTCGGCCGGATTCTCCATCCCAGTCCTGCCAGCCCGGCCGCCAACCGCGACTGGCCCGGCACAGCCACCCAGCAACTCCTGCAGCTAGGTGTTTGGCTTTAGACGCCTGCAAGAGGCAGAAAGCAGAGATCGGAAGTCAGAGGTCAGAGATCGGAAAGACGGAAGCTAGCGAATACAGTTCAAAGGCTCTGCCACTTTGCTTCTCAGCTCCTCTGCGATAAAAAAATCAGCGGTCAGCGCCGGCACAGCGTCGATCAGCGACTTCAGGCCGTTGAATTAGCTACGTAAAGGAGCTGATTCCAGTTCCACATTCAGGGGTAGGTAGTTAGGGTCGAACATTGGAAGGAAAGAGAAAAGGATGACGGTGGACAGGGAACGGGATCAGGGTGCTACGGGCTGACAAAAGACATGGATTCAAGCTTTGAGATAAATACTGTTCCTCGTTCCTAGTACTTTGTTTTTCGTGCTTGGTTCGCGATCTTCCATGCCCTACCCTTAATCCCAGCAACTCTGTGTTCTTCCTCCTTCGCTCGTTGAAATTCGGAGCACACGCCGGACTTCTTTTCCGGCAGAGCCTTGGCTCAATGCTGGGCAGGGCGAGGCAGAATCCAAATCTGCCTGCGCCTGTAGACGATGACGATCGTGGACGAACTGCCAAAACTGGACATTTGATTCACAACCTTCAAAAAAACCAACCATACCATGGGACTCATCAACGTATTATTTGGCACAGCTTCACAGATCCAACCAAGCGAGCTTCACGAAGAGTTTGGTCCGATTCTTATTCAAGGAGAGGCGATCACCGGAGCCTTCAAGATCGTGAGAGACTTGTCCGTCTTCACGCAATAACGCCTCATTCTTGCTGATAAACAAGGGATCACCGGCAAGAAGGTATGTTATCACTCGATCCCCTACAAAAACATCACGCAGTTCTCTGTGGAAACGGCAGGTCATTTCGACATGGACGCTGAGCTGATAATCTAGGTGTCGGGCACGCCGCAGCCCATTAAAAAGGAGTTCCGTCGTGGAACCGATATCAAAGGCGTTCAGCAAATGCTGGCGCATTACATTTTAGCCCGTTGAAACTCGCAAGGCCAGAGCCTCTGACTTCTGGGACAGCGAAGATCATAGACGGGGCCCCAAAACTGGATCTCTGAACACAAGCCCCATTTGCGATGAAGTTCAATCCACACACGAACCACTTGTTCACGGACGACGGTCGTCTGATCAAGCGGCTGCACTGCCCGTTCCGGCTGGACTGGAGTAAGCTGGGGCCAAGGGATGATCCGAGCGCGCGCAACTGCCATATTTGCCAACATACCGTGACGGACACCGCGCAGCGAACAGAAGATGAGCTGTTGGCGCTGATGTCGGCCAATCCCAAAGCTTGTCTCAAAGTGGACTTATCTCAAGACAATCTAACCCTGACCTACCAGCGATGAAAACGAATGCTGCCAACCCTAATGACCTGCGTGTGATCAAAACCGCACGCACCGAGGAAGCCATCAATCAAGCCGCAAAAGAGGGTTTCCGCCCACTGGTAAAGCCTGTGAAACCGTCGAAGAAGATTCACAGCAAGTTCTGTATCTGGCAGAACCAAACGACAGGAGAGATTGAGGTTCTGAGCGATTATCGTATCAACCCATTGGATGGGGACTGGAAGCAGATGATCGACTGGACGGAATACTACCCGCACAACTTTCCAATGCCATTTGCAGCTTATCTCATCCCCGCAGACATCTCAGCAGGAGAGCGGGTCTATGTCAAAGATCTGATCGAGGACTTCATCGGCATGAGTTGGAATCAAGGCGATACCTTCCGCCTCGAATCCTGCGAGGCTGTGTGGGATGGCAGCGACCTGAAGATCGATTACAAACCCGCCAAAAACCAGATATCGATGGTTGGATGATGAAATTGGTCCCGAGGCGTCAAAAGCTGAGTGAGGATCGACTCATCCCTTGCTCCTCGCGCCTGAGCTGCAATCCAAGCCATCAATCCCGTGTCACCACACGATCCAGATTCAGCAACACGCCAGCGGTGGTGGTGTAGGCGGCAAGATCGGTGACGAGAAGTGAGGCATCGGCTTTGGAGGCGCCTTGGGTGATGGCTTGAGCGGCCTCTTCGGGATGGGTGGCATACCAGGCACGGCGCTCGTTCCAGCCTTTGACCAGCAGCTTCAAGGAATCGGGATCAATGTCACGGGCGGTGCTGCGTCTGTAGCCATAAGTAATGCAGGCTTCGGGTGATTTACCCTGTTTCATCATGATCTCAGCGAGCCCGCGCTGCGCTTCCACGAAGGTGACTTCATTGAGCATGGCCAGGGCTTGCAGAGGAGTGTTGGTGCGGCTGCGTTTGACGGTGCAGATTTCCCGAGTCGGCGCATCAAAGAGGAGCATGGATGGTGGTGCGGCGGTGCGCTTCCAAATGGTGTAGAGACTGCGGCGATAGAGGCCTTCTCCAGCGTCTGCTTTGTAACCGCGCAGGTCGCCATACTTGCTGGTTTCATCCCAGACGCCTTCAGGCATGTAAGGCCGGACGCTGGGGCCGCCGACTTTGGAAACAAGCAGCCCACCAATGGCTAGGGCCTGATCGCGCATCATCTCGCCACTGAGACGGAAGCGTGGACCACGGGCTAAGAGCCGATTTTCTGGATCACGCTCCAGCATCTCTGGACTGACCTTGGAGGTTTGCCGATAGGCGCGGCTAGTGACCATTAGTTTCAGCAGGTGCTTCATGTCCCAACCACTGCGCATGAACTCGGCTGCCAGCCAATCGAGAAGCTCAAAGTGGACGGGGTATTCAGCCTGCACGCCGAAGTTTTCGGTGGTCTTGCAGAGGCCCACACCAAAGAGCCGCTCCCACTGACGATTCACCCAAACACGAGCCGTGAGTGGATTGTCCTTGGCTACCAACCATTTGGCTAGGCCAAGACGGTTCATCGGCGCGTCTTTGGGCATGGGGTTGAGCCAATCAGGCACGGCCACGGTGACCTTGGCTCCGGGTTTGTCATACTCGCCACGAGCCAGGATGAAGGCGTCCCGATTCGTCTTGGCTTCCTTCATGACCATGGTGGTCGGCAGCGCATTTTCAAACGTTGTGAGCGCTGTTTGTTTGGCCGTCAGCTGATCCATGGCCCGTTTCACAGGACTGTCGACGGTGGCTAGGTAATAGGCTTCTAGATCCTTCTTCTGAGTAGGCGCGCGCTTATCCGGCGCAATGGCCATGATGGTTTTGATCTTGGTCAGATCGGCATTGCCATCCAGTTTCACGTTGGCCATCGGCAAAGCGGTGCTGCTGATGCGAAAGCGCCCGATGTTATGCCTACCGAGGGCCTCATGACGAAGGCGTAGCAGCACTTGGGCCCCTTCACTGTAACTTACTGGCTTCTCCAGCAGGAACATGGCACGGCGATTTTCCTTCCTGGATGGCCCATCAATGGCCCAGCCTTTGCCGCCTTTCTTATTGAGCAAATGAGTGATCTCATACCCCTTTTGACTGAAGTCAGCCTCGACTTTGGCGAGCTTTTGTTGCTCAGGCTGACCGCCAGCTTTTTGGATAAAAACGTCAAAATCACTCAGCACAAAATTACCATTGTCGTTACGCCCCAGACTGCCAGCAGGCAGGGAGGCATCGGGGAAGCATTCCAACAAGAGGCCAGACAGGCCAGACTTGGGCATGGCGGCATCATAGAGATAAATGTCTTTGGCAGGATTAGGACCGCTGGCCAAATAACTCCCGTCTGCCTGTAGCGTCAGCTTGGCTCCGGTGCCTTTGAATTTAGACACCACCTGAGTGGGTGCCAAGAGAGTCCAAGACGATGCCTGTCCCTTGAGCTTGACGGCAGATTCTTTTTCCCAGGCGGCCAGAAGTGGTGGCAGCGTCTTGCGTTTCTCCGCCAGGTCTTTCTGCGTAGCGGCGATCTCTGCCTGCATCTGCTTGATCTTTCCATCCTGCTCAGGCGTGGTAACATTCATGATCGGAAGTGAATTGCCACCGCTGCGATTTGAGGCCCCCTGAATCGTGCCGGTTTCCTCAATGTTATTGAAGAAAGCAAACATCGAATAGAAGTCCTTTTGGGTAATCGGATCATATTTGTGATCATGACAGCGCGCGCAGTTCATGGTCAGTCCCATCCAGGTGAAGCTGGTCGTCTCCACACGGTCGATGATGTTTTCGATCCGCCATTCTTCAGCGATGATGCCCCCTTCCCCATTGATACGATGATTGCGATTGAAGCCTGTGGCGATGAGTTGGCTCTGCGTTGGATTGGGTAAAAGATCTCCAGCGATCTGTTCGATACTGAATTGATCAAAGGGCATGTTTTGATTAAAGGCTCCGATCACCCAGTCCCGCCAGGGCCACATGCTGCGACTGCTGTCTGTCTGGAAACCGTTGCTGTCGGCGTAACGAGCAAAGTCCAACCATTCGCGCGCCATGTTTTCCCCGTAGGCTTTGGAGGCTAACAAACGATCCACCACAGCCTCGTAAGTCATCTGACCGGAAGTAAGCGCCTGAACTTCCTCCGGTGTGGGCGGTAACCCCGTGAGATCCAGGGTCACGCGGCGAATGAGCGTGGCCGCATCTGCTTCAGGTGAAAAAGAGAGGCCTTCTTTTTTGAGCCGTTGTTCCAGCAATGTCTCGATGGCTTTGTGGCCTAAACCCGTCGTTTCTGCCACCGGCTCAAAGGCCCAGTGCCCCTGATATTCAGCCCCCTCGGCAATCCATTGCTTCAACAGGGCTGCCTCGGCTTGGGAGACCGGCTTGTGCATCTTGGCAGGCGGCATCAGGTCATCCGAATTGGTTGTCATCACGCGGGCCAGCAGCTCACTTTGATCGGGCTTTCCAGGAACAATGGCGATAGAGCCCGACTCTGCAGGCTTCAGCGCCTGCTCACGGCGGTCCAAGCGCAATTCACCCTTACGCTCCTTCTCGTCAAAGCCATGGCAGTGAAAGCATTTGTCAGACAGAATCGGACGAATATCCCGATTAAAAACAATGCTGCCAGCCTGAGCAGCAGACATGAAAAGGAACAGAAAAGAGAAAAGGCGAACCATGGCGGACAGATACGCTAGCTAGATGCCCCCTCTAACGCAATATCCATCATGAACGCTGGCTTGGGACAATCACGCCATAACAACCGACCAAGATCAACAGCCCGCCCAAAATCTGGGCCTCGGTGAATGTTTCGGCCAAAAAGAACAAGCCAAAAACCGTGATGCACAACGGGAGTAAAATTTGAAATGCTCCACCGATGCTCACCGGCAGGTAGCGGAACCCTTCCGTCATTCCGATCTGCCCCCAAGCCGCAAGCACAGCCGCCAAGACTAACAGGCCAAGATCGGCCCAACAAGGCAGAGCCGATACCATGCAAAAAGGCAAAGCTAGCAGCCCTGTGTAGAGACACTGACTGGCAAAAATGGTGCCACTGGTTTCGGTTCGCGTCAGTTGCCGGATCACCACGACGACGGCAGCAGAGATGAGTGCTCCTAGAATGGCGAGGTACTCTGGCTTGCCTAACACGCTCCAATCTCCGTCCTGAAGTCCCGTGATAAAAACAATGCCCGCAATGGCCAAGATCATGCCAGCCATTTTTCTAAACGTCAGTGTTTCGCCCAACAACGGCACAGCCATCAGAGCCGCCCAAATGACCCAGGTATTGCCGATCAGCGTGGCCTTCCCTGCTCCCAGAATTGGCAGCGTCATGTAATAAGCAGCCGTGCCAAAAGCGCCCAGCACGCCTCTAGAAACGAGCATGCGCCCAGTCGCAGCCCGTTTGAAACTCACTTGCCCCCGAGGCGCATACAGGACCCAAACAAGCACAAGCCCCACCAGCGCGCGAAACAGTAAAGCCCACCAGCCACTCACCCCACGCGCCGCGCCCAGATGCTTCACGAGTAGCGCCATTCCCGTAAATCCAATGAGCGATCCAAGCATCCACAGTGATCCACGACGAAAATCAATGCGGTTGGAATCATCTGCGTGGCCGGACATGGAAGAGACCATGCCATCGCTTGCCGGAGCATGAAATGCAAGTCAGCTAAAGCCCGACGCGCAAATACCACGAGGATTAACGAAAAGGCTGCAAAAGGCTGATTGAAGATGCTTTTATGGTTTCCTTTTGGTCAAAAGGTGGTGTCGTCTGAAGGATTCATTCCAATTAACCTTCACGACTATGTCTACTATCGAACTCTTCCTGATCTGCGTTGCCACGGTGATCTCTTTGGTCATTTTCTTGGTCGTGGCCAAGTTTTTCAATCTCTGGCTGCGCGCACGCATCTCCAATGCGCCTGTGAGCATCGTCAATCTTCTGGCCATGTATCTGCGTGGTGTTCCCAATGCCCTCATCGTGGACACACGCATCACCGCAGCTAAAGCAGGCATCCCGATCAACACCGATCAACTGGAGGCTCACTTTCTGGCAGGCGGTGAAGTTTCCCATGTGGTGCTCTCACTTATCGCAGCTGATAAGGCGGGCATCCCCCTCGACTTCAATCGTGCCTGCGCCATCGATTTGGCCTGCAAAGGCACCTCGAAAACGGTGCTAGAAGCCGTGCGCACAAGCATCAATCCGAAAGTCATCGACTGTCCACACCCTGACATGGGCCGTGGTGGTAAAATCGACGCAGTGGCCAAAGATGGCATTTCCCTCCGTGTCCGAGCCCGCGTGACCGTCCGCACCAACCTCGACCGCTTTATCGGCGGCGCTACCGAGGAAACCGTCGTCGCTCGTGTAGGCGAAGGCATCGTCACCTGCATCGGCTCCTCTGCTTCCTACAAGGACGTCCTGGAGAATCCTGATAGCATCTCCAAACTCGTGCTGCATAAAGGCGTGGACGCAGGCACCGCCTTTGAAATCCTTTCCATCGACATCGCTGATATCGATGTGGGTGAAAACGTTGGTGCCAAGCTCCAAGCCGAGCAGGCTGAAACAGACAAAAAGATTGCTCAAGCCAATGCTGAAGTTCGCCGAGCAGCGGCTGTCGCCGTTGAGCAGGAAATGGCTGCCCGCACTCAAGAAATGCGCGCCCGAGTCGTCGAGTCCGAGGCTCAAATCCCCTTGGCCATGGCCGAAGCCTTCCGCAGTGGCAACCTCGGCATCATGGACTTTGCACGCTACAAGAACATCACCGCTGATACCGACATGCGCAGCAAAATCGCCGGCGCCGGCAACGCCAATCAGGGCTAATTAAACGCTCTTGGCTGGTCTCTTAGCGACGATGTAAAAGGGCAGATAAAGCAGCGAGTAAAGAGCCATACAGAGCAGGATCATGCTGCCGATGTACCAAGGCCATGGGCCGAGGCTATCCATCAAACTGGCCTGCTCTGGTTTGTGGCAAAGGAACCCGTAGTTGGTGCCCAGCAGCTTGTTCAAGACGGCTGCTGTGAAAGCATAAGTCATCGTCACCCCAAACATCCGTGGAACCGCACCGCGACGCGGCGGACAACGCATGGAGCTAACCACATGGACAGCGGTAACCACGACGCCCGCATGCAGCAGGAAAAAGGCAAAAAAGCGTGGATCCGGAAAATCCGCTTTCAAATTCGGCGTGATGAGCCCCTGCACAGTGCCTGCAAATCCAAAGAAATAAACGATCTCAGCCGCCAGACGATGCCTTGTCCAAAGGGCAATGCCACCGCTGAAGGCTGCCACATCACAAAAGTGATAAGGCACCGCATTGGCCCACTCTAAGTCGCCTGCCTGCCAATGCGAAAGCAATGCCATGGGCCAAGTCAGGAACAAACCTGTTCCGAGAAGACGCTCAAGCCAGATTGCCAGTTGCGTCGATTTCCAGCGCACCACAGCAAACAAAATCAAAATAACCAAGGCCAGCCAGAGAACTATCTGGTGACTGAGACTGAAGGCGTAGAAGGGAACGGGCATGGCGTTTCATTAAAAAGCAGCCAGCGGAAGTGAAAAGTACAAAGATTCATCCAACTTGCCACAACACAATCCCAGCCTAATGGCAGAGACACATGAAACACGAATGGGACATTATCATCGCAGGAGGAGGCAGCGCAGGACTAGCCGCGGCGCTCACTTCAGCCCGTGGTGGTGCCCGCACGCTGCTGATTGAACGGCAGACCAAACTCGGCGGCATGGGCACCAATGCACTCGTGCATACCTTTTGTGGCCTTTTTCATCCCGACACGAATCAACCATGGGCCTGGCTGAATCCAGGCATCCCGCAAGAGATCGGTGAAGCCATGATGACAGAGACGCAGCAGTCTGAGCCCGACCTCATGGGCCGAGTGTATGTGCTACGACAGCATCCAAGCTTGTTTGCCAGTATCGCCGATGATCTCTGTGCAGTAGAAACTCAGCTAACGCGCCTAAGCGGCAGCGAATGGGCTAGCTTGAGCCAAGTGGCCAACGGCTGGCAAGTGGAAGTGCTCTCACGAGGATTGACTCAGTCTCACTGCAGCAAAGCCGTCATCGATACCACTGGCGATGCCACAGGAGCACGCTGGCTGAGCCCCTCACTCTGGACCATGGCACCACCGGAGAAACTTTACCGCCCCGCCTACGTCTGCACTTTTACAAAAGTCACGGGAGAGCATGGCGAAGGCTGGAGACTAGCCTTAGGCGCGCTGATCGTGAAAGGCATTCGATCCAAAGCCCTGCCCGAAGCGACAACAGGAGCTGCCTTTCGCGACTCTACCTTTACGGAAGAACTGTTCATGACGATTGATCTGGAGGCAGGCCAAGGTCAGTGGGACCCCTTTGACCCAAACAAAAGAGCGGAATTAGAAGCCACTGGCCGCTTCACAGCCATCAGCCTCTGGCGCTATTTGCGTGAGCATCACGCCGACTTTAAGAACTGTCCGCCACCGCAGTTCCCCGCCCAAGCTGGCATTCGCGAAACCGCGCGATACGTCGGCGATGAGATCCTGACCGGAGAGGACTTGGCGACAAATCGACGTTTTAAAAACGAGATCGCCCTGGCAGGTTGGCCCATGGAAAAGCGGGAGAATGCGCGAGGTCCAAAATTCCGTTACTTTGATCAGCCAAAGCCCGCCGGCATTCCTGCTGGCTGCCTCAGAAACCGTCAATATCCAGGCCTCTTCTTTGCCGGCCGCTGTCTTTCTGCCGATCATGAAGCCCTAGCTTCGGTGCGCGTCATGGGCACCTGCATGGCAACTGGTCAGGCCGCTGCCAAGATGGCTCTGGCCTTTTAATCCTTTTCATTTCATGCCTGATCAAGAATCTCATCACGAAAGCGAGCTTGGGGGACAACTTCTGGCCAGTGTCTCACGCTCATTCTATCTTACCCTCAAAGCTCTGCCAAAGGAACTCCGCGAGCCATTATCCTTAGCCTATCTTTTAGCACGAACAGCTGACACCATTGCGGATACAGCAGCCGTCAGCGCTGAAGTGCGCCTAAGTTGTCTGAAGCACTATCATGAGCTCATTCAGCAGCCAGATGAGTTACACCAACAAAAGCTCACCAAGCTCATCGCCAGCGACTTCGTCAACAACCAAACGGATGAAGCTGAACGTCGGCTCATGGAACGCTTTGATGATGGCCTGGCTTGGTTACGAACCATGAGAGGCCCAGCGCTTTGCGCGATCCAACAGGTTCTAGAGCGTATCATTCAAGGTCAAACCCTCGACATTCAGCGCTTCCCGAGTGACGGCGATCTGCGCTGTCTGCAAAGTGCTGAAGAACTGGATGAATACACTTGGCTTGTCGCTGGCTGCGTCGGTGAGTTTTGGACAGAAATGTGCGCATTGGAAAAACCGACATCCCTAGATGCCAGCGTCTCGATTGCTCAAATGAAGTCTTGGGGGGCACGATTAGGCAAAGGTCTGCAACTCATCAACATCCTGCGCGACGTTGGTGAAGATCTTCGCGATGGTCGCTGCTATCTCCCCGGCCATGAAACCGCCACTGTGCGCATGAACCCTCGAATCCTTCAGCCAACCTGGAATCAGTGGCTGGCCACCTGCCGTGATCACTTGGTATGCGGACTCTACTACGTTCAGCATGTAGCCGACGGTAAACTTCGTTATGCAACTTCTCTACCACTACTCCTTGGCGCAAAAACACTCACTCGCATGCAATCCGCCAATTGGGAAGAATTGCAAAAAGGCGTCAAAATCTCTCGACTGGACGTCGCCATGATTCTGGCGGAAGCGGCTATCGCTTGCCGCTTGCCAGAAGGAATCGGCAAGTTGTTCAAACGCCTAAACCCATAAAAAAACCCGCGTTTCCTTTCAGAAACGCGGGCTCTAAAACGATAAAAAATAATAATTACCGGCCGACCATGAAGAGCATGGTGTCGCCTTTGCGCCAAACTTTAAGAAGCACCATCTTGCCGCTGGCATTGGCCAATTCGACTGCCTCACCGACCGCACGGACTTTTTTGTCGCGGCCGACCATCAAAATAACATCGCCTTCTTCGACTCCCATCGCAGCAGCGCGACTTTCGCTATCTATCTGGGTAACGATGACGCCTGTGATTTCAGCAGGCACTTCATAACGATCACGAGTACTCGGTGTTAAATTTTGAATCGTTACACCGTCTAAGATCTCAGCCACACTGGCCGTCGAACTTGCCGCCTTGCTTGGCAAATCGCCATCTTCTTCCATCGTAGAGCCGATAGGCTTACCAGCGATAATATCGGGAGTGAGCTTAATAAGCTTCGCCTTCAGAGTTGCAGGTTTACCATCTCGAATGACATCAATCGAGATTTCAGTCCCAGGTTTAAAACTGCTTACAATAAGAGGCAGCTTAGAGGCATTCTCAATCTTTTGTCCTTGGACACCCGTAATGACATCACCAACCTGGACGCCAGCTTTCGCTGCTGGTGAGTTGCTCGTCACACGTTGAACAAGAGCACCACTTTCTTCATTAAGCCCCCAGAGCTTCATGGCCTCTTCATCGACATCTGTTGGAAGGATACCAAGAAAACCACGAGTCACGGCGCCATCATCAATCAAATCTTCAGCAACTCGAAGAGCCATATTGATCGGGATCGCAAAACCAATGCCTGCGCTCATACCCGACTTTGAATAAATAGCTGTATTGATCCCAATCACGCGGCCAAGTGCATCGACGAGAGGGCCACCTGAATTGCCTGGATTGATAGCAGCATCAGTTTGAATGAAATCTTCATAGCCACCTTTTTGGCCACGACCGATGATGCCCATACCACTGCGTCCAAGGGCACTCACAATGCCCTGAGTGACAGAACGGCTAAGTTCCATTGGTGCACCAGCGGCCAAAACGATATCACCCACTCGGAGTTTCGTGCTATTTGAAATAGTGGCAGGAGTCAGATCAAAGCCTTCAATTTTAATCAATGCGACGTCTGTCTGAGGATCAGCTCCAATAACCTTGGCTACAAACCGCTTAGAAACGCCTTTAACATCAATGACCGCTTCCAGCTTATCAGCTTCTCCAACGACGTGGTTATTGGTTAGAATGTAACCATCTGTCGAAATGACCACACCTGAACCAACGCCATTGGGTTGAAGATTCTCTTCCTCTTTCTGGCGCTGGCCTCCGCGTCGACCTTTTGGCTCCTGAGATTCTTCCTCTTCTTGCTGCTGACGGAAAAACTCGAAATATCGGCGCATTTGTGGCGGCAAGCTTTCAAGATCGATGTCTTCTTGCCGTGACTTACTGCCATAAGAAAAGATAGTCACAACACTTGGTAAAATTTTATCCACGACATTCGCATAACTCATCTGCAATTGGCCGCCATTCGGCAGCCCCGTGTCATCTTTATGCAGACGGCTATTAAATTCGTCAGGAGTAAGCTTGGGTATAGCGGTGCCTTCCAAGCCATGAGCGATACTTAAAGCCAATAAACTGGCAGAAGCGATGGTGTAAGTGAGGCAAGAGGGGGTTTTCATAAGGTTATTCTATTATACGCGTTAAAGCGCAGTGCCTATGACGAAATAGTTCACCAAATGTTGAAAACTATTTATCATACAAAGTGGCAGGCAGGTGACGTTACGACGCCTCCATGACAATCATTGTTTCGCTTCAGTCGAGACGTTCTCCGCCACAGAATAACCAACATTGATCAACATTAGAAGGATCTGACAAGATCGTTGTTATCGATATTCATCAGGTGTCCGCAGCGTCTTCTCTCGAAATCATGAGGTAACCTCAACATTTTTCCAAATCATTCGCTTTTCGGTTTTTAACCTCTCGACTAACTTGCCCTAGAGTTACGCGATGTTTCGCCCGCCATGGATGATATGAGACTGTTCGTGATTCGAGTTTCTAATCACAGGATTAACAGGAAAACAGGATTCACAGGAATGGGCTCTGACCTGTAAATCATGTCTTTCTGTTTTCCTGTAAAATTGGGTCTCCAGTTGCTTTGTTGTCTCCGACTCATACGGCCAAAGTTACTCTTCGTTGCACATCCCACGCCCCGTGGATTGTCTGCTAGATCAGGGAATGGAAGGTCGTTGGGTTGCGCCAGGGCTTGGTTTCACAAGGCTTCTTCGACTCGAAGCGGCTGTGTCTTGGGTGACACGGCCCGAGAGGCGAAAAGCCTTTTGGAATCAATGATGGATGCAAATCGGCGGCCAGCCATTCTTGAATCTTGGTTTATTGGCTTGATCACAGACCAGATTGTTTGGTTCCCTTTAGCTGTGAAGCTAAGAACGCTTGGGGCCAAATTAGGTCATAGCCTCTTTCCTTCCAATTCAAGTTTGCTTCATCAAACGCTGTAAAGTTGCAGAGTGCACGCAAAGATCTTGCAGTCATCCCCACCTCGAAAAGACATTGCAGTAGTCTTACATTCCCCATAAACCCTATCTGTAAAGTCTAGATTTGTGTTGGGGAAGAAAAAACCCCGCTCGGTGAGGAGAGGGGTTTGTAATCTGGCAACGTCCTACTTTCGCATGACCTTTCGTCATACTATCATCGGCGCAACAGCGTTTCACTTCCGTGTTC
>CAMBPS010000034.1 GCA_945869675.1 Prosthecobacter debontii
AGGATGAAGACGATGAAGGATACAATGATGGATATAATGGCAACGATGATGACGATGAAGGGGAAGAGTGGAAAAAAAAGTGATGTCGTAAGCCACTAGGTCGATGATCCAAGCGACTTGCTAGCAATAACGCCCCCTCATAGTGAGTCCGTGTTTGGTGTTGTTCCTTTTTCAATTCCTTGTCTACTCACATTTCAAGCCCTTCCCATGAGTCTCCTGGCGTTGTGAGTTGGCCGATCGCAAGGCGTGGTGGAAGAGATTTATCTCTTCAATCGGTGCGGCTAAGAGGATCGAAGAAGCCGCAGGCCATGCTAAAAGTGCCCCACTCGGGCAGATGCTGCAACAGCGAGTGAGCCATGGCCAAAATGCGCTGCTGACTATGAGCATCGCACTTGCCAGCCAGCTATCAGTGGCTTTCTTCTTTTCACTATGACAATCACCCTGAATGGAATCAGCCGCGACTTTCCTGATGCTCTGACAATGACCAGCCTACTGGAGACTGTTGGCCTAGCCGGTAAGCCGGTCATCGTGGAGCAAAATCAACTGGCTCTTTTGCCAAAAGAGATCATCAGTGCCACAATTCAAGATGGCGATGTCCTCGAGATCGTTCAGATCACCGCCGGAGGCTAACTCATGGTGAAAAATGCTCTTATCCTGCTTTTAGCTGCAGGACTTGCTTTGGTCCTGTGGCAACGAGCAGCCCCGGGTCCAGAACCACTAACCGTGGTCATTGAACGCACAACACCAATCCTCCCCGCTGAGCCAGTAGAATCACCGATCCACAAAATCCTGCGTGAGGCAGCGTCTCGCCCAGGTCTTGAAGGAGCCACGATTGGATTTTGCCTCATGGATGCAGACGGCAAAGTGGTCGTTGATCATCAGGCCAAAACCGCCTTTATACCAGCCTCTAGTTTAAAGACCGTTACCACTGCAACTGCTCTGGAAATATGGGGACCTGATTTTCAAATCGAAACCAAACTAAGTGCCGCAACCCTGCCAAGTAACGGTGTCATTGAAGGGGATCTCATCCTAGTTGGGGGCGGTGATCCCATGCTGAACTTGGCGGATCTTCAGGTCATGGCTGAAGATCTGAAAAAGCGCGGAGTGACCAGCCTTCATGGCCGCATCATTGGAGATGGCAGGCTTTTCAAAGGATCGATCTTTGATGATTTTTGGAACTGGGGAGACATCGGCAATGGTTATGGCAGCGCCGTATGTGGACTCAACCTGGAACACAACCGCTACACAGCTATTTTTCGTGCCTCTGCAACGGTCGGCCAGCCAGCAGAATTTCTGGGAACAGACCCCGAACTGCCTAAAGTGACGACCATCAATGAAACCCTTACAGGTGCTGCCGAATCTGGAGATGGCGTCGTCATTCACGGTGGCGAGCATACCGGTGTGATCCATCTCCGTGGCACCGTGCCATTAGGAGAAAGTCACTTTCAAATTCTCGGCGCAGTGCCAGATCCCGAATACTTCGCGGCTCACCATTTGAAAAAAATCCTCATTGCAGCAGGCATCACGGTCGTGGGTGAAGCTGTGGCCTGGAACTCCCTGCAAACGCCACCCGCTGTAGCCAATCAGGTGCTTGCCACTCATCGATCTGCCACGCTCAAAGAAATCATCACTAGCATTCACGCCACTTCGGACAATCATGAAACGGAGTGCCTATTCCGGCTCCTTGCTCTACATGGGCAGAAAGCGCCTGATGCAGTCATTCGCGAGCACTGGAAATCTCGCGGATTAACTTTTACAGGCCTGCGGATGGAGGATGGCTGTGGCTTAGCGAGGGCTGATTTCATCACACCGCATGATCTGACTCGGCTGCAACACTTGGCTGCTCGCGGGCCTTTTGGAGCGATTTATAAAGACTCTCTGCTAAGCAAAGGCACTCTACATTGGAAAGGCGGTGCCATGTCGAGCATCCGATCCACCACAGGCATGATCACGAGCAAAACAGGAAAAGACTATACTTTCAGCTTCATGATCAATCACTACGCCGATGGTCACTCCGCCAACGCTGTTAGACTTGCACTGATTGAGGCAATGCTCGGCTTGTGAGTCAGATTACTTTTAATTTCCTGTGATGATGCGGCCCATTTTCAAGCCGGTTTCAGTGTTTTTAAGGTTCTGCGAGAGGTATTGCTCCAACGTCTTCAGCTGCCCAGGCGTCATATTGGTAGCAGACTGCTCCAAAATGCGCTGATTGTTTTGCCTCATCATTTCCAGCAGTCGGCTAATATTGGCAGTATTGATCTGCGATGGATCTTGTAAAGACTTTGAGAGTGCCAACTGATCCTGCGTCGGCGATTTACGGACCTGAATCATGGTATTCATGAGGATCTGCTCTTGCTGCTGAGTCAGAGGCTCGCTAGACGAAGCAAACAAGGTTCGCCCCATGGCATCAAAGGAAATGCGCTCAGGCTTGGCATCCTCGTAAGCTTCGAAGTTATTCCAATCGCTTTCATTGTTGAGGAAGGTCTTGATGGCATCATCATAGGTCTTTTTATTCTGCACTGCTTGAACGGCGATTTGTTTCCGCTGCTCGGGAGTGAGATTGGGGTCCAGCATTTTCATACCGAGATCCGTCTCTACCTTTTGTTTATCGACGAGAAGCTTTTTAAAATGCGCTTTTTCTTCATCAGAAAGCTGAAGTTGCTCCATCAGGCGCGCGTAACTTGCCTCCACCTGCATGGCTTGCTGCTGCTCCATCATGGCTTTCATCGCAGGATTTTTCAGCATCTCGCGCAGAGCTCCAGCTTGTCCAACAACGGGTGTCGCTGTTGGACTGCCATTGACAGGTGATCCACCAGCACTGGGAGCATCAATGCTGGGAGCTGAGGTTATCGTCCGAGCGGGTGCTGGGGCCGGTTTTTCCGCCAGTTCACGTCGCAACTGGCTGATGGTCTGACGGGCTTCTTTCAGATCCGTCTCCAACCGCGCCACCCGTGGATCAGTCGGTGCCGGCGTGCCTAAAATCCAAGCAAGAGCAATGAGACAACTGATCGAAAACAGGGCGAGCGATAAGGTGATAGCTTTCATGGCGGTGCGTCGGAGTCATCCTGTTTAAATCATCTCAAGTCCGATGACGAGAATGAAATCACGATCTTTTCGAGGTTGGTCACATCCATTTGTTCAATTGTCCTGAAAGATCGAATCAGCAATGGGATAATTTCCATCAATACTCATCCGCCCACCAAAGTGACATGATTGTTTAAATACGTGCCTAATAAGGCCGGAAATCTTCCCTTAACTGGTCATTTGATGGAGCAATGTGGCATTTTCGCCATGATGGAGTTTTTGCCTGGAAGCCAAATTAACTGCACTTGTGGATATCCTTTGTCGGGTGGATCACCCAAACTTTAACCCGCATGAAACCTGTACTGCTACTCCTCATTATGATGATGTCGATGGCTGCAGAACTATGGGCGCAAACAACCCTTCGCATCCGTGGGTCTGATACTCTTGGGGCAAAACTGGTTCCTCAACTCGCAGAAGCCTTCAAAAAACAAGGACATAAAGTCAGCTTTGACATAGCAGCAGAGGGATCCTCAACCACCTTTACTAACCTGGCTTCTGGCACCGCTGAAATCGGCATGTCCAGTCGAAAGGTCAAAGCAGACGAACGCGCACTGATTCGCAGCAAAGGAGCGTTACTCCACGAGTATGAGCTTGCTTGGGACATGATCTGCATCGTCATCAACAAGAACAATCCGATCAATGATCTGAGCAAAAAGCAAATTCTTCAGATCTTTGCCGGAGATATCAAGGACTGGAGCGAGGTCGGAGGAACACCAGGACCAGTATCCATCTACACTCGAAATACGTCTTCTGGAACTTACAGAGACTTTATTGCCATGGCCATGAAAGGTCGTGAATATGGCGCACAAAGCCAGAAAATGGCAGGCAACGAACAGATCGCCTCTGAGGTCGGCTCAAACATGAATGGCATTGGCTATGTCGGGCTGGCTTACGCTCAATCAAAAGACATCAAAATCATCACCATTGGCGGCGCTGAACCCAAAGTATCCAAGATGAAGCAGTATCCTTATGCCCGGCCAACCTATTTTTACACCTGTGGTGAGCCAACAGGAACCACCAAAGAGTTCATCGATTTTTGCCTGAGTGGTGCCGGTGAAGCCATCGTGGCCAAAGTCGGCTTCATACCACTCACCCTGGCAAAGTAATCAGGCGTTTGACAGACTGCTCCTTCGGGCGAAAAGGAGGCATCTCCGCTTCTGGATATTGATTGACCCTAACTTACCACAACGACCGACCACCACCTGAATGGAGGAACGACTAGCGCCATTAGAACGCCAATCACTTGGCTGCATGCTTCTGAAGAAAAAGAAGCTCAACGCACTTGGCTTTGACACTCAAAAGTTCATTCGATTCTTTTTCGCCTCAAATGCGAGCGTGACTATCATTGTGCTGGTGCTCATCATGCTCATGCTGCTCAGAGAAGGTGCTGGATTCCTCAAAACGTATAAATATGAGCTTGAGACCTATCGCCACGCAGGCTTGGAGTTTTGTGACATCGTCGATCGTCCTTTGGCTCAACATCAGCAGCTGACGAGCAGACTGCGGCGCGCACTCGGAGCGTCCTTAGATACGATCAGCCAACACGCCCGCAATCGACGTGATGCCTACTTGAATATGAAGCGGCAGATCGAAGAAGAAAGCTCTCTGCAGAGGGAAGCCCTGTCGGTTGCTTTAGAGCAGACTCCCTCAGCTGGCGACAAGATCATAGAACCGCTGCGCACTCAGCTAGCTATTGCAGGTGTAAAGTCGGCCATGTCCCTCACCGTGAGGAGCTTCTTTTCACTCGACGAAGCGGATAAAATCCGTGCCGAGCTAAGTCAGTTAAGCCCTGAAACCAAAGATATCCCAGCCTTCCTCAAGCAACTCAACGATCATTTTTCCACCAGCGATAAAGCAGCAAAAAAAAGCTTTGCCACCCTCGTTAAAGCCACTGAGATCTTTGAAGAAGCTCCTGAAACTCTTCAGGAAATTCTCATTGAGATCAAAGAGCATGTCTTGCAAACCAAAACGGCCGCCAACGAATTTAACACCCTGAAAAGTGGTCGCCTGAAACTCCTCGAAGCCGCGGAGAATACTCAAAATCCTGTAGAAAAAGCTGATCTCCTCAAAGAAGCTGCGGCAACTCAAGCCATGCCTGTGGACTTCCACCAGCGAATAAAGCTAGTCACCTCCAGGGCCGATGAGCTTGCTGAAAAAGTTCACCAGTATATCACCGCCATTCAAAAAGCCGCCGCTAATCTTCCGACCAGAGGCAGCCCAGCCCATGCAATCGCATTGCTGGATGAGGTGCATCATGAACTACCCCTGCATGTTCAGGAAATGCAGACCGCCGCAGATGAGATAAAGACATGGAGCCCGGACAAGCCGGTTTCTTTTCTCACCGTCATCGGAGCTTTCTTTTTCGGCTCCAACTGGATCACGAATAGCTCATGGCAGGATTCCTTTGGCTTTGTACCACTTCTGACAGGCTCGCTTATTATATCGCTAATCGCCATAGTCATCGCGACACCTATCAGCCTCATGGCTGCTATTTATTCCAATCAGTTTGCCTCTGAACGTGAGAAGGAGCTCATCAAGCCAGTCATCGAGTTCATTCAAGCCATCCCATCTATCGTTCTTGGCTTTATAGGCATCTCCGTTCTCGGAGATTTAATTAAGGATGTCAGCGAAGTAACTTGGTTACAATGGATACCAGGCTTCCCAATTCAGGAACGCCTCAACATGTTCAATGCAGGATGTCTGTTAGCTCTCATGGCCATTCCCACCATGTTTAGTCTGTCAGAAGATGCGCTCAACAATGTCCCAGAGGCATACGTAGACGCGTCAGACGCACTCGGGGCCACGAAACTACAGACGGTCTTCCGCGTGATCGTCCCCTCTGCTTTTTCGGGTATGGCAGCTGCCGTTCTTCTTGGCATCGGCCGGGTCATTGGTGAAACGATGGTCGTTCTCTTGGTCGCCGGAAATCGCATTGCCATTCCAGACTTTAGTTCTGGAGCAGGCGTTGTCTTCCAGCCAGCACATACCCTGACTGGAATCATCGCTCAGGAACTTGGGGAAGTCTCCCGCGGCAGCACTCACTGGCAAGCTTTGTTCATGGTCGGCATTGTTCTCTTTTGCATCTCCCTAATCATCAACTGGTGCGCTCGGACCTTCGTTCGTCGTTTTGAGCAATTCAAAGCATGATAAACACGCCCATCCAGCCCAAGATTGATCCAGCAAATCCCTTTGTTGGCCGGCACTCGCGCAATCAAACACTGGAATCATTCGTTCGCTGGGTGTTACGGTGCGGCACTCTTGTCATTGTTTCAGTGACAGCAGCCATCGTGCTACACATTGCGGTAAAAGGCGCACCTGTCGCGCTTAGCCGCGAATGGCCTTTTGTGAATGTAGCGTTCTTAACGGAACTTCCCTCCACACTGCATGTCATTCAGGACAATCAGGGCCACATCATTGAAACCGATGTGAATGGTGCCGATGCCATCAAAATGGAGCTGGGTGCCAACCTGCGTGAGGAAAAAACCATCTCCTACTCGGGTGGCGGTATCCTAGGTCCTATTGTAGGAACGGCCATGCTGGTCATCGTGAGCGTCGGAGTCGCTCTCTTTCTAGGCGTAGCCAGCGCCATCTATCTCAGCGAGTACGCAAGCCATGGAACGTTTATCGAAATGGTTCGACTGGCCATTCTAAATCTTGCGGGTGTACCTTCTGTCGTCTTCGGCTTATTTGGACTCGGGGCCTTTGTTTTAACGGCACCCGTTTTCACAAATTCGCCTCTGGATCGTGCCATATTCACCCTGCCATTAGGCTTTACAACACTGAGCTTTCAGGGTTGGGATACTTGCGTGCTCTCAGGTGGCTTCACCCTGGCTTTTGTCATACTCCCCGTCATCATTACCGCGAGTGAACAATGCCTACAGGCCGTCCCTCTAGAATTCCGTGAGACCAGCATGGCACTCGGCGCCACACGCTGGCAGACCATTTGGCGCGCCGTGCTTCCCTTTGCCACTCCAGGCATTTTGACCTCCAGCATTCTCGGCATCGCTCGTGCAGCAGGCGAAACAGCGCCCATCATGTTTACCGCCGCCTTGGCCTTCAAAGACAAATTGCCTTGGCAAAAAGATCAGATCTCACTACCAGCAGATGCAAGCCTATTTGCCCATTGGGAACAGAACATCCAACGCTTTCTAGCTATCTTCACCGAATCAGTTCAGGCGCTACCCTACCACATCTACACTCTCGCCGCCCGTATCCCACAAAATGAGTATTCGGAGCGTGCGCAGTATGGCTCTGTCTTTGTCTTTCTCATTCTCGTTGCCTCTTTAGCGGCCACATCGATCTGGATGCGCCGCAGCCTGCGGGCAAAGTACAAATGGTAGGCCAAGACAACGCTTTTGCTCTTTCATGCCACCTTCTGCTTCCAGTCCCAAACAACTTCCTCCCGTCGTCGAATTTCGAGGCGTGGATTTTCGTTACAGCACTCATACGGTGCTTCATAACATTCATCTATCTGCCGAGCGAAACCGAGTCACTGCGCTGATTGGCCCCTCAGGCTGCGGAAAAAGCACCCTGCTACGCTGTGTCAATCGCATGAATGAACGCTTTGTCGGCGCCAGAGTCAGTCAGGGACAAGTTTTCGTAAAAGGAAAAAATATCCACGATACCGATGTGGATCTGACCCAACTTCGCAAGCAAGTGGGCATGGTGTTTCAAAAATCCAATCCCTTCCCAAAAAGCATCTATGATAATGTCGCCTATGGTCTCAGGATTCACGGCGTGACTGCAAAAGACATTCTTGATGATGCCGTCGAACGCGCCCTGCGTTCTGCCGTTCTTTGGCAGGAACTCAAAGATCGATTGAATCAAAATGCTCTCCGTCTTTCTGGAGGCGAGCAGCAGCGCCTTTGCATCGCCCGCGCTATCGCCACCAATCCAGATGTTTTGCTGATGGATGAGCCTTGCTCTGCGCTAGACCCAATCGCCACACTTCAAATCGAAGAACTCATGCAACAACTCGCCCGTGATTACACGGTTATTTTTGTCACCCATAATATGCAGCAGGCTGTGCGCGTTTCCGATTACACGGCCTTCCTGCATTTAGGGAAGCTCATCGAGTTTGGTGACACTGAAGAACTCTTTTCCAATCCCAAGCAGAAGCTGACCGAATCTTACCTACGAGGCACCTTCAGCTAAGTCAGCGCCTTCTTTCAGAACCCATACGCGGTTTCAAAACCATGTCAGACAGCCCGGCATCCAATCATGACGCCCACTTCATCCAAGTGGCAAAATTCAATTATGCTTATGGTGATCATCAAGTGCTCTTTGATGTGGATCTCGACCTACACCGTGAGGATATCACCGCTTTGATCGGCCCCTCAGGCTGCGGGAAGAGCACACTTTTGCGCTCCATCAACCGCATCAACGACCTAGTCGAGATCGCTCGTGTCCTCAGTGGCAGCATCAAGATAGATGGCGTGAATCTCTATTCCTCAGAGGTCGACGTCATCAGTCTGCGCCGAAACGTCGGCATGGTCTTTCAAAAATATAATCCGTTTCCCCGCAGCATTTTTGAAAACGCCGTCTATGGACTACGGGTCGCAGGCATCAAAGACAAATCGGAACTGGAAGAAGCCGCCGAGCGCAGCCTACGCATCGCCGCTCTTTGGGACGAGGTCAAAGACCGTCTGCACTCCAACGCCACCGGTCTCTCTGGCGGCCAGCAGCAGCGGCTTTGCATCGCGCGCGCTGTAGCCTTAAAACCACGCATCCTTCTCATGGACGAACCCTGCGCTGCTTTGGACCCCATCGCCACTGCCCGCATTGAGGACCTCATCGCCCAACTTCGCGGTCAATTCACCTTTGTCATTGTTACCCATAACATGGAGCAGGCCAAACGCATCGCTGACAAAACTGCCTTCTTTTACAAAGGCAAAGTCATCGAGTGCGCAGACACCATGGACATCTTCGGCAACCCCAAAAACAAACTCACGGAATCCTACATCACCGGACGTCTAACGTGACAAGGTTGCCAGCTTTCTGAACACGTGGCAATTTACTCCCTGACCTGCGTGATGCCAACCTTGGGTCCAGCGAATTTCGGCTATTTATCAAGGACCAAAAAATCCATCACAGCTTGAACACGAGCCAAGAATTCTCTGGAATAAGTAGTGGGAGCAAATTGACGAGAGACGTCTTTGGCATCAAAACCTTCCGGTTCGAGACCGTGCTGACGGCTCATCGTATTGATGCGTAGCATTATCTCCACTAACGATGAAAGCTTTGACCTTTCCTGCCTGATAGAAAGCGACTGCGGCTGACATTCGATGAGTGTAAAATGAGTTGATGAAGTCAGCCACCTTCGGCGAGCAACCAAGCACCAAAGCTACAGGCAGAACTGGCACAGTCTCCAGTTGATGATGACAGTAGATGGATGAACGCCGCGCCCAGGCATCACAGCTCCAGATGATCAAAACAATCAGCCAAATGCCAAGGATACAAAGCAGCATGACTTTTTCCAAGTCAGCCAGCAGAGAATGCGAGAAAAGCTCATGAGATGACGATACTGCCGCGTTCTTTATTTGCTTCAACCTCAACCCACCTCCTTCCCCATGAATCGCCGACACTTCATTGCTACGACAGCCGTTTTTGCCACATCGCCGTTGCTAGCCAGTAGCCCACGCTTAAAAATTGGCCAGATCGGCACTCAGCATGCTCATGCTGGCGGCAAGATGCAGTCAGTTCGTGGGCTAAATGAGATCTGGGAAGTCGTGGGGATCGTAGAACCAACAGGGGCAGTGAAATCAAAGATGTATGAAGGGCTAGCTCAGCTAACAGAAACTCAGCTTCTAGCCATGCCTGAAGTCAATGCGGTAGCTGTGGAGACAGCCATTGAAGACTCCTGCGCAACCGCTATGCGCTGCATTCAGGCAGGGAAACACATTCATTTAGATAAACCCGGATCCCTAGATCATGCCACTTTCAAAGACATGCGTTTAGAAGCTGAGAAACGGCGACTTAACGTGCAAATGGGCTACATGCTGCGGTACAATCCAGCCTTTGAACTGCTTTTCAAAGCAGTGCGCGAGGGATGGCTAGGTGAAATCACCGAAATCGACGCGGCCATGGGCAAGCTAGCGGATCCTAAAACTCGTGATCAACTAGCTCAACTACCAGGAGGCGGGTTCTTTGAGCTAGCCTGTCATGTGACAGATGCCGTGCTGACGGTCATGGGCAAACCTAAGTCTGTTCATGCTTTTTCCACCCCAATAGGTGGTGATGGCATAAAAGACAATCAAATGGCCGTGCTAGAATACGATAAGGCCACTGCCGTCATCCGCTGCAATCACACGGACCCTTTTGGCGGGCCAAGGCGGCGCTTTAATGTCACGGGCACTAAAGGCACCCTAGAGATCCTACCGCTGGAATCAGGTCAAGTGAATCTATCTCTCAGCAAGACCTGCGGCGGCTTCAAAAAAGGCACTCAATCCCTCATTCTCGAAGTGCCAAAAGACCGCTATGCTGCTGAATTTCAAGATTTGGCTAAAATCGTGCGTGGTGAAAAAAATCTGGCCTGGGATGCCCAGCATGACATCGCCGTGCATGAAACCGTATTGCGGGCTTCGGGCGCTTGGAACGCCTAAAAGCAAAAGCCCCAGACTTGCGTCTGAGGCTTTGTGATCGTGATGCTTTGAATCAAGACAACTCAGAATTCTTCGCTACCGACGGTGAAAGTCACGTTGCTGAGGCGAGCTCTGGCCATGGAGTTGAGGACATCGATGACGCGCTCGTAACGAGCTTGCTCTTCAGCCTGGATGGTGACCATCACTTTGGCATTCCGTGAATCGGCTTCCTGCTTCAAGCGCATGAGTGTCGCTGTAAAATTAGGGAGCGATTTATTGTCCGGAGTGTCAAACTCCTCTTCGTTAAGAGTAACGACACCTGACTCTTCCACCGTGATGGTGATTTCGTCAGGCGGTGTTTGCTCATCACTCAGCGCAGGGGTGCCAATGCCAGGGAGTTGTGTTTTCAGCTCGCGCTCCACTTTCACGGCACCTGCCATGACCATGAAGAAAAGCATGATGACGAAAACAACGTCAATCATGGGTGCGATCTGAAAGCCCATGACGGCCGCCTCTTCTTGAATGCTACGATGCTCTTTTTTACCGTGGCTCATGTGAGTTTAATCCTTGTTAAGTGCTGAGAAGGAAATGTCATCGATCCCAGACTGGGCGATCAAGGCCATGACTTTCTGAATCTCCACTGCAGGCACATCGCGATCTCCGCGAATGATGACTCTGTAGGTAGGGTTGTTATTTTTGCGCTGAGTGAGTTGTTCGATGATCTCCTCGTTACCAAGCTCGCGGTCATCGAGCTTAATTTTCGATTCTTGCTTACCCGCAATCCAACGGACGTTGAGAGCGGCTTCGAACATGGTGTTCTTGCCCTCCTTCTTTTTCGCGTCTGTGGCGATGGGTAGCTTGATATCTTTATCAATCCTCAGCACCTGTGCCGATGTGATACTCATAAAGAAAATGAGCAGCACTAGAAGCACATCAATCATTGGAGCAATTTGAAACTCCGGTTCGCCGTCTCCGCCGCCGCCTCCTCCGCCCATAGTGGTTTTAGTTTAGGTGTTGATGAAAATGAATTGTTTGGAACAGTTTCCGGGCTTATGCCGCAGCTGATTCACCACCGTTCACCCAGTTTGGAAGAGCTGCAAAGAACTCTTCTTCACCGACATGTGCATCTTTCAGATGGCTGTAAGGCATCTTACGGAAAAGAGCCCCAATGACTTCCTGAAGACCGCTCATAGAAACCTGCAGACGGTTGCGGAGGAAGTAGAAGAACATGAATGCAGGAACGGCAATGAAGAGTCCTGAGGCTGTCGCGATGAGAACCTCACCGATAGCTCCAGAAAGTTTGGACGGATCACCCACACCGCTAGTTCCAAGAGTCGCGAAGGCGCTCATCATCCCTGTCACCGTTCCGGTTAGACCGATCATCGGCGTGCAAACCCCAATAACAGAAAGGTAGTTAATACGGGTCGTAATGGTGGAGTTCACTTTGTTAAGCTCGGTGAAGAGGGCATTTTCAACAGCGTCTTCGCCATCGCCAACAAAACTAAGCGCCACACGCGCGACATCACAATAGGTTGAGTTGCTGTTTTTGCAGAACTGGTAAGCACCGACATAGTCACCAGCGCGGAAAAGATCCTGAACTTGAGAAACCTGAGCTTCTGGGGCCATCTTTTTGAAGCCGGTGCGCATCCAAAGATCCACAGTGAGCCAGATCAACGCGACGGAGCAGAGAGTAATCGGATACATAACCCAGCCACCTTCAACAAAGCGGTCCATGAGTGTGTGCTCATGCTTCACGACGGCCGCAGCTTCACCACCGGCGGCAGGTGCTTCTTCAGCGAGGATAGGGGAGACGATGGCGAGATTACCAAACAGCATCATGGCGCAAGCAGAGGCGCGGACAAAGGTCTGGATCAGGGTGGCGGAGGTGCGGTATTGCATGGTGGCTTTGGGGGCTAGGGATGTTTGAGAAAAGGAGGTATTATTTAGCAGGAGCAGCTTCGGCAGGTTTAGCGTCTTTTGCAGAGGTTTCGGCGGGTTCTTCTTCGGGTTCATTTGGCATACCATTGATCGGAGCCAATTCTTTAGCGGCAGCCTGCGCGACGGCAGAGCCTGGATAAGTTTCTTCAATGCGCTTAAAGACGATCTGTGCATCCGCAAAACGTTTCATTTTAGCCAACATTTGACCAGCTCTAAGTTCGGCATCTGGCACACGCTGAAGTTGCGTACCGTAAAATACAGGAATGCGGAGATAGGCCATCAAGGCTTTTTCCCATTCTTTCTTACGGGCATGAATGTCGGCAATAATCGTCCAGATCGCCGCCCCAACTCCAGAGTCGTCAGTTTCTGTTAAAATGCTTTCGGCATCAGCCAGAATGCTAGTGTACTCGGAAGAAGTCTGACGGTCGATATCAATCTGAATGATACGCAGCTTCATTTTTTGGCTATCCGTCAGTTTCAAGGCTTTCAATTGAGGAATTAATTTGATGGTTTCCTCAAACTTACCAGCTTGGCTCAGGGTCTCAACGTAGGTGAAGAAAACCTCTGAGTAAGGATTGCCAGGGAAGGTCTCGAAGGTTTCAAAGAACGTCTTAGCTTTAGCGAGCACGGCCACAGCCTCTTCCGTTTTGCCTTCGGTGAGCAAAGATCGCGCTTCGGTAAGTTCGACCACATCTGACCAGTCCAAGGAAGCAATGTTTTGCTTTGGCAACTGCGTAGTAGCGGTTTTATTCTCACCCAGAAGGATGGTACGGATGATTTTGTCACCTTCAACAGTGAACTCCGACTGGGGAATCCGGCTGCCGTCTTTAAGGATGATAAACTGCGCTTGAGCGACACTAGCCAAGAGACCTGTGACGGTTAGAAACGTGAGAAAGAAACGTGACATTGTCTGATTTAAAAAAGTTACAGTTTGCTAAGTTCAGCCAAGGCCAGCTTCATCTCAGGAAATGTTTTGAGATCTTCACGCTTGGTCATTTCGACCAATAAGACTTTAGCAGCTTCGCGGTCTGAATACTTGCGGTCAGGTGGCTCAGCGGGGCGGTTGAGCTGAATGAATGCTTTGGCACATTGAAGATAGGCCTTGGCCATGATCGGCTTCCACTTTTGATGGGCAATAAAGACACGCTGATAAAACGGGATCGCTTGGCCCCATTTCTTCTGATCAAATTCCATTTCCCCCTGCATGAAGAGGGACGTGGCATGGGCTTCACCACGCCATTCCTTGGTATTGAGAATGTCTTCGTATAGTTTTTTGGCCTCAGGGAACTTCTTCAGCTTATAGAGTGTTTTGGCTTTTCCGAGAGTGGCATCCAGAAGGCGTGAGCTGCCTTCATACCCTTCAATTGCTTTGGTGAAGAGCTCCAGTGCTTTGTCGTTTTCACCCTTTTCAAAGGCGATTTCAGCAAGACCGACGGCAGCACCGTCGGCATACTCAGTGTCTTTGAAGAAGTCGTTCAAGCGGTTGTAGCAGCCGGCGGCTTTATCCAGATCACCCTTCTTACGCGCATTATCACCTACGGTAGCGAGAAGCAATGGGCTGAGATCATCGGGCTTGGCCACCTCAATGATAATGGTGAAGAATTTTTCTGATTTGACGGGTTCACGCATGGTCTTTGCTAACCAGGCTTTAGCAAAGAGGATACGCATCTGAGCGGTGCCGTTCATGGCTGCCTCCGGCGGTGTCAGCAAGATTTCCAGCTGCTTTTCCACTTCTTCAAAGGTAATAATCGGAACTGGTGGTGGCGCTGGTGCGGTCGGAACAGTTGAAACTGGCGCGGCAGCACCTTCAGCAGACGGGACTGGTGCAGGCGTGGTGGCCGCTGGGCGGGCTCGTCGCTTGGGAGTCATCAGTGTGACTAATTGCTGAATCAGACCTTCGACCTGTTCGTTGGCTGGATTCGGGATCTTTGGCTTGATGGCGTCTGAGAGGAGTTTCTTCGCGTCTTCAGGTTTGTTCTCCTTGACACGAGCGCGAGAGATCCACAGCACAGCTTTCAACTCTTGCTCCTCGTTGTCCTTGTGAGTTTTGAGGTATTTCTCCCACATATCTCCGATTTCTTTCCATTTACTCATGGAAGCATAGAGATCGGTAGCCTGATCCATGGCGTATTTGAGGACGTCATCCGACTTAGCTTTATCGACGGCTAGGGCAAAGTTTTCGAGCGCTTTTTCTGCATTCGTCTGCTCACCTTCCTTTAAATTTGGCGAATCTGGTATCTGGTTATAGCCGTCTCCCAACAAGGAATAAACTTGGCCGATATTTGGATCATTCGGAGCATCGATTGCGATTCCCTTCAGGTCCTTCATGGCGTCTTCAATATCCCGGGCCTGAAACTTGATGAAGGCAAGACGATAGCGAGCATCCACCACGTATTGTCCTTTCGGATTCTCTTTCATGTAGGTTTTCAGAGCCTTGCTGGTATTGATCGAGTCGTTCTGATAGAAATAGATGAGGGCGATGCGGTATTGAGCATCGTCTTTGTAGGGAGTGTTGGGGAACTCGTTGATGAGCAGCTCAAAAGTCGTGCGAGCATCATCGAAGCGCTGCATTTCAAAAAACACATTGCCACGGAGGAAGCGGAGGCGCTCCTTGTCGGCTTTCGGAAAACCTTCGGCTTTGTCAAAAGCGTCGGCAGCCTCCTGAAGCTTGCCATTTTCATAGGCTAACATGCCAAACATTTCAGAGACTGTGCCTAAATCATTACCATCGGGGAAGTCAGCGATGTATTTCTCACAAAGCTCGCGAGCAGCTTTAACACGCTTAAGCTGAGCGTTGGCGATGATCATGCCGAACATGCAGCGATCACGTTGCGGAAAGTCTTTGAAGTCTTTGACGATGACATCAAAGGCTAAAATGGACTCCCATTGGCGAGACATTTCATAATAGCAGCGACCTAGCCGGTAATAAAGAGAGGCGTCGTAGTCAGTGCGCTTTTCCAGTTCCTCCAAGAGGCCATTGTTAACCTTCAGCTTTTCTTCCAGCTCTTCTTTGGTGCCTTTGATGGGGCCCTTGCCTGGATTTTTGAGGCTGAGCTCCAGTTTAGCGATGACATCCTTTTGCAGGCGTGAGATTTCATTCTTTTTACGAACCAACTGATAAGCACCGAGAGCCTCACGGAAGCTTTTCTTCTCCAGCATCTGGTCGCCGAGCTTCAAATAAATGTTATTCATCTGGGCCACGTTGTCGCCGCCACTGGCAAATGTTTTGATGTTTTCCATCAATTTACCAGCTTCATCCAGTTCACCTTTGGCAACATAGAGGTCAGCGGCCATCATGGCAGCTTGGATCCCTTCGGCGCTGCGTGTTCCGTCTGCTACAATGGATTTCAGCACAGCTAGGGCGTCATCATTTTTACCCTGCTTTTTCAGAGCTTCGGCAACAAACAAGCCTGCCTCAGCCTTCATGGCAGGCGCGCTACTCACGACGGCTTTGAGGATCTCGATACCTTTATCGGGCTCTCCCTTATTGATGTAGGAGCGACCTAGAGCTAAGCGGACAGGATTGATGTATTCACCATCTGCAAAGTTGGCTTGATAAGCTTCCAAGGCGGTGATCGCGTTCGGATAGTCGTTAAGATTGAAATAGGAGGCTCCTTCAACAAAGAGAATCTGCGGGAAGGGCTTGTTGTTCAGGTTTTTCTTGGCTTCACCGATCTTAGCGATTGCCTCAGTGTATTTTCCTTCCGAAAACAAGGCGAGACCTGCGTTCATAAGCGCCTCCGTCTCGGCCTGAATGTTTAAGGCTCCACCGGCGGCAGGAGCGGCAGCGGGTGCCGGTGGCACAGGTGGTGGGGCCTGGGCAATCAGCAGATCAGAGGCTGAAGCCAAAATCAATGCAGCGCAGATAGTGTGATGCAGAAGGTTCATTGAACGGTAAAACATGGCAGCCAAATAAATAAAATCAGAAACTGGAAAGTGGACAAAAGATGGGCCGGGAACAAATAAGAATGGTCAAAACAGGCACTTTCGGGTGTAAAATATGAATGAATTTTTCGGAAATGAGAGGCGAGACTAGCAGGCCGCCCTTTTTTGTCACCAACGAATGCATGTTCTAAAATGAATTTTACTGGGGTGCCAGCTCAAAATTCTTTTTCAAAGCAGTCATGGCAGCTAGGGTATCCGCCACTTCGAGTGTTTCAGGTAAACTCTCTGTCACCGCTCCCGTCTGAACCGTCCGGAAAGCAAGTGCAACGTCTGCAAGTACCTGCTCCCCTGCCCCGCCAAGCAAAGTGACCTTCATAAGCCGCTCCCCTCGGTTAGCCATGCCAAAGGCAAATCTCTCCAATGCAGCACGCCCGCTGGGATCCTTCACTCCCATAGGCACGGCAGCAAAGCGCAGAGTGTCCTCTGCCCGGCAACCAGCCATGGCATGAGCTAGACTCATCATGCCACCAAGGGCGTGAGACTCAGCTTGGACACGTGCTTGATCGCCATAAACGACTAAGATGAGGCGCACCTCACGCATACGCTGGGTGCCTGCCATTTCGGCATCGACATTAGAGACCTCTTGGCTGCCAGAGTAAAAACGATCTCTTCTAGGCTCATAGCCCATGTTATCTGAGCTCATCGACGATTCGACAAAACTAGCTACCGAGGGCAGGCGCTCGGCGACAGGTAGCTGCAAGACCTCTTGAAAAATACTGACATAACGCTCCAGAGCAGTCAGGGTCATGTCACGACGCAGAGCTGAGGCATAGGAATAGCTGCGCTCCTCAACCTGCACACGCTTGACCCACCAAAAGCCAAAGGAGGCAATACCCAGAATAATCGTGCCAAAGGGAAAGATGATCAAGGCCGCACGGACGACTCGGCCAGATGTGGTAATGGATGTAACAGGGACGGACTCAGACATATGCTCTCTCATAAACGCCTAAACAGCTCTGCGCGCAGCCAAATTCCATCTTTAGCTGCGAAAACTCGGATTATCTGACTAGCACCTCGACCGCCTCGCATTGATCCCGCCAACCTGGAAAATTCCAGACATTGGGGAACCCCGCGCATTGAATGGGTTTCACGGACTGAATTTGGCAAGTATTCACGCCCTCCAAAAACAAACACTCACCATTCGGTTTATCGATGATGGACAGGCCGGTTCGGTTTGTATTCAAACGGGTGCAGTTTGAGATGAACTCCTGCTCATCACGTCCGAGAAATGCAGCGATTTTAATCACCTCCTCGGAGGTTACATTCACGTCACCTGGCCAACGGCAGCAGTTTCCGCAGCGGGCGCACTGGTAATATGGTTTTGAACTGTCATGGGTTGGGATTTCAGCCATAAGAAATTTTGCATTCGCAGATCGGCGCGATGCGTTTCATCTTTCACGGATGATTCGGCTCTTGCAACGAATGGATAATAAAGTTCCCCGCCAACCTTCAGCGGAGACATTGCCTGCTGGCCATACGCTCAGTTCGGTCACCCTCCTGGCAGAAGCCCATGAATCAGCTGAGCAGGCCCTAGGCGACTGGGCGCGCGGGCTAGACTGGGTGGAGTGGCTTTTTTCCAGCATTCGCCAGCGAATGACGCATCTGCATTTCCAACCGCCAACATCTACCGAACTGCTGCGCTTTCATATCGCCTGGGAAAAATTTGCCCAAGAATCCCTGCCAAACCTGCTCATCCCCCAGCTCTCAAAAGCCTGGCAAGCGGCAGAGGCCATGCAGTTAGAGGCCCTTATTTCTGCCGATGCTAGGTTTGGATCTGGTCTCTCTGAGGCTGAAAAAGCCCAAAGCCTGGAAGCAGGCAGGCTTCTGTTAAAAGCGACGCGGGGAGCGAGATATCAGGGCATTTTGAAACCGTATCGCATGGCCATTGAAGAAGGTCGTGCTCTCGGCCACTTCCTTTGCGTATGGGCAGCCGTGGGACATTTTTTCCAACTCAGTCTGACCAACTTGGTTGCAGAATATCTGCGGCTGGAGTGGCAGACAGCGACACGCGATCTTCCAGGAAGTCCACCTTTGAATCAATTACCCCAACTGACTTCACGACTTCTTCGGAATCATTCACCCGAATTACGAGTCGTCGTTTAAACCTCACACGAGTCGAACATACCGACGACCCGGCAGAGCACGGATCAGACGCTTCATTTCTAGGCGCATCAAAGTCACATTAATCGTAGCTGGAGTTAAGCCTGAGAGCTGGGCCAGATCGTCGATGTGGCGCTCCTCAGTGTCCAAGGCGCGGAAGAGGATTTCTTCATCTAGAGAGAGCTTCACAGCAGCCACAGGTTGCTCGATCACTGGGGCCCTGGGAGCTGTCGGAAAAAGAGTCATGAGATCATCCAAAACATCCCCGCCATCCATCACCAGCTTTGCCCCCTGCTGAATCAGCCGGTTACAACCTCCCGAAGTTGGTTTATCGATCGGACCCGGCACGGCATACACCGTACGCCCCTGCTCCGTGGCCTGCTGGGCCGTGATCAGTGAGCCGCTGCGCAGGGGGGCTTCCGTCACTAGCAGCCCACTGCACCAGCCTGCAACAATGCGATTTCGATAAGGAAAAGTCTGCTTATCCGCGATTCGATCCACTGGATACTCAGTGATAACCGCACCATTTTGAGCGATCCTTTCCGCCAAAGCGTAGTTTTCTGGCGGGTAGAGTTTACCCATGCCAGAGCCGAGCACGGCCACCGTGCGACCTTTTGCCGCAAGGGCTGATTCATGGGCTGCCGTATCGATTCCGCGCGCTAGGCCACTGATGACGGTGAATCCCGAGTAAGCGATCTGAAAACTCATCTTCTTCGTGGCATTCAGACCATACATTGTGGCATGTCGGCTGCCGACAACACCAACGGCTTGGTGATCTCGTTTGGTTAATTCGCCCCAAACATAGAGAACAAGCGGCGGATCATGAATAGCTTTTAACAAAGGTGGATAAAGCTCATCTTCCTGGGTCAAAATGGTCAGCCCGCGATCCTGGATCTTTTGAAGTTCCGCTTCCAATGGCACATTCTCTTGCCAACCCGCAATCGCATCGGCTTGCGCCCTGCCGATTCCTTCTGCCTGAATGAGCTCTGAAGATTTAGCCGAAAGGATACGCTCCGGCGTTCCTAATAATTCTAGCAGCTTGCGCACACGCACCGGCCCCACTTGGGGAATTAAGTTGAGAGCAATCCAAGCTTCTGTTCGCGTCATAAGCCATGCTTGGAATAAATCGCCCCATAAAACAAGTGATTCAGCGTGAATGCCTCGGCTTCAGACATTATTTCGATTTCGGACCATTTCACAGACTGGTCAAAAAAGCTGCATTCGGTTGCTGTATTCATAAGGACTCCGCTCATTTAAGGACTCATTAATTGGCGCTAGCTTACCAAGCAATAAGCATTTCACTAAAAAAACCAGCAACTAATCCAAAAACAGTTAAGATTAAAACGCGTAATTAACCCGAAATACCACTTTAACTTAATTAATATTTCAGACAACTTCGCAAATATAAGACCAATTTTTGATAATTTTCATATTTAAAGAAGTTAAAATACGGATATTTACAGCGAAGTGCAGCAAAGCGGTCATTTTCCTGAATTATTAGAGGCCAAGTGGACAAAATGCGGTTACACTAGTGATCCATGTCCACACTTAAACGCACTACATTCCTCCGCCGCTCAGTCGATCATGTTACGGATGAACTCGTCATCGCCCTCGCAGGAGGAGAGACCATTGAGTTCAAAGCCCTGTTCGCAAAAGTTTTTGAGGGTTTAAAGAAAAAGAATGCAGTTAGTGGTGGTGAAGAAATGTTACGTCTACGTTGCTATGAAAAGCTCCTGAAGCTTGCAAGCAGTGGACTTGTGCAGAAAAAAGACAAAACCTACCGTGGACTTGAAGGGTTAGATCAAGCTTCCAGCGTGAATCGCCTCGCCCGCGCTGACGAATCCATCTCAGCCCGCACGGCCAGCACAACAGCTGCTGCTGCTGTCTAAGACAACTCGAAGTTGATCTCGAAAAACCGCGAATTGATAGCCTTCTGACAAGGAGGATAAAATTCGCGGTTTTTTGTTTTTTTGAATGCCACTCAGATTTAGCGTTCCGCAGCCAACTAACTGGGTGCCACCATTTAGTGGCAGTTGAAAGCGGTTGCTGCACATAGGAAAGACATCGATCGAACCTACTCCTATAGTCCAGATCTAAGAACGTAGGCTAGCCTGCAAACCCTGACTCAGGAGCTAGAGATCCACAGCCTGCAGGTGAAGTAACTCGCGAGATGAAGCGAACCAAAGCTTGCATTCTCCACCCGTCCCCATTCCAATCAAAGCGTGAGCCGCCTTTTTCTTTTTCTTTTGTTTGTCTCCGCTCTAACTGCGGACACACCTCGGGATCTCATTGAGCAATACACTGCTGATGTAAAGCTGCTTCAGCGCCACTACGCTATCACAGGAGACTCCGAGATGTCCATGGAGCGCGAAGAGAATCTTCATCAAAGGTGGCTCACTCGCCTAAGCAGGCTAGACTTTGCCAAACTCTCCGCTTCAGATCAAATCGACTTCATTCTCCTCCGTAACGACCTCGAAGCCTCACTTATGCGCCTAAGTGACCGTCGTGATGATGCGCAAGAACTCACTCCCTGGCTGCCTTTTCATCCGATCATAGACGGCCTCACTGAGCAGCGTGTTCACGGTGATTCACTGAATGTCGAAAAGGCCGCTACAGAACTGGCTCCACTCGCTAAAACAGTCACCGACCTGCAAAATAAGCTCAAAGCAATAAAGGAGAGAAAGCCCACCGCCAAAGAGGCTAAGCCGGAACCAGAAAAGAAGTCATCTGCATCACCTCTGCCAACACCACTGCAAGCCATGCGCACTGCGGATTCAGTGGATGCAATGCGCGAGTCCTTAAAATCTTGGCTAGGCAACTACGAGGGCTTTCTACCTGATTTCAACTGGTGGATCAAGCAACCCTATGATGAGGCCGCCAAAGCCTTGGAAGGATACGCCAAATACCTGCGCGAAGAGATCGCCGGCATCAAAGGCAAGGATGACGCCCCTCTGCTAGGCAAAGCGCAGGGTGCCAGCAACCTCCAGGATCAACTCGCGCATGAGTTCATCCCTTACACACCCGACGAGCTCATCAGCATTGCCGAGCGTGAGTTCACATGGTGTGAGACGGAAATGAAAAAAGCTGCCCAAGACATGAAGCTTGACGACGATTGGAAAAAGGCCCTGCTCCGTGTGAAGCTCCAATACGTCCGCCCTGGCGAGCAAGAAACCTTTGTCCGAGCTGAAGGCAAACGCGCCATCGAGTTCGTCACCAAGCGTGACCTTGTCACCGTCCCTGCCGACTGTGCGGAGTGGTGGGGCACACGAATGCTTGGCCCGCAGGAGCAGAAACAGATGCCCTATGCCGCCTACAGCGGACACGACATCCTCGTCGCCTATGCCAATGAGAGCATGAAGCACGAAGACAAAATGATGTCCATGCGTGGGAACAATCGCCCTTTCATGCGCAATGTCGTGCCCCATGAACTCATCCCCGGTCACCATCTCCAGCGCTACATGGCCGACCGTCACAGCATCCATCGTCAAGGATTTAGCACCCCATTCAACGTTGAAGGCTGGGCTCTCTACTGGGAGATGCGCCTTTGGGATCTCGGCTATCAAACCACGCCAGAAGACCGCATCGGTGCACTCTTCTGGCGCATGCATCGCTGCGCGCGAATCATCGTCACACTTAAGTTTCACCTCGGCCAAATGAAGCCAGACGAGATGGTGAAATTCCTCGTTGATCGAGTCGGTCACGAGAAATTCGGAGCCACCAGTGAAGTGCGCCGTTTCATCAAAGGTGACTACTCCCCGCTCTATCAGTGTGGCTACATGCTCGGTGGTCTGCAATTCATCGCTCTGCATAAAGAACTCGTCACCAGCGCTAAGATGACCGAAAAACAATTCCACGACGCCATCCTCCACCTCGGCCCCATCCCCATCGAACTTCTCCGCGCCAGCCTACTAAAACAACCCCTGACTTCTGATTTCAAAACGAGTTGGAAATTTGATGCGGCGACTAAAAACTGATTTTAATCCCCCCCCATGCCCACCGCTCTAGCTGCCGTCCTTTATGAATCAGGAAAGCCACTCGTCATTGAGGAGGTCGAAGTTTTGCCGCCGCAGGCAGGTGAAGTCATGGTTCGGATGAAAGCGGCGGGAGTCTGTCACAGTGATCTGCATGTGATGAAAGGTGACCTGCCGATGCCCATGCCGATCATTCCGGGGCATGAAGGTGCAGGCATCGTCGAGGCTGTGGGGCCGGGTGTGACAAGTGTGGTACCAGGGGATCATGTGATCCCGATTTGGCGCTCATCCTGCGGCCGCTGCGACTACTGCCAGCAAGGAAGACCAGCACTCTGTGATCTGGGCACAACGATGCGTTTCACGGGGCTAATGCCAGATGGTCAGACTCGCTTTCGTAACTCACAAGGAGACAGCATTCGCCATTACGCGGGCGTCTCCACCTTTAGCTCCATGTCCACGATGCCTGAGGCTGCTGTGGTCAAGATCGATTCTGATTTTCCGCTGTGGAAAGCGGCGCTGATTAGTTGCGGCGTCATCACTGGCATCGGCGCGGTGACTCATGCCGCGCAGGTGCGACCTGGCGCCACTGTGGCAGTGTTTGGATGCGGCGGGATCGGTCTAAACATCATCCAAGGCGCGAGCATGGTCAGTGCAAGGCAGATCATCGCTGTGGATAAGGTGGCAGGAAAAGAAAAGTTCGCTCGGCTGCTGGGTGCCACGCATTTCATCGACAGCAGCACCTGCGATCCAGTGAAGGTAGTCAAGGATCTCACGAGCGGACTCGGCGCTGACTTCACCTTTGAGGCCATCGGTCTGCCAGAACCCATCGAGCAAGCTTTTGATTCGCTGCGCAAAGGTGGCACCTGCGTCGTCACCGGCATCAGCCGCGGTGATGCCCGCGCGCGAATCAATACCAATCAATTACTCTACGCTGAAAAGACGCTCAAAGGCAGCCTCTATGGCTCCATGCGCCCGCGCATTGATCTACCGCGGCTCATGGATCTGCATCAGACCGGCGCCTTCAAGCTCGATGAATTACTCACACGCACCTGGCGACTAGAGGAAATCAACGATGCCTACAAAGCCCTAGAGCGTGGCGAGGTGGCCCGCAGTCTGATTGTTTGGGAATAGATTATCGGCCAACGAGTCCTTCTCGGAGGTTTGCTTTTTTCCTGCAAAAGTCAGCGCGACGATACTCAATGTCGCTACTGAACTCAGTGGCATGAGTATGGCTGCAACGAGCGGGCTGAGAAGCCCCATAAGACCAGCTACAATCGTGACGACATTATACGTCACAGAAAAAACAAAGACACGACGTGTCGCGCTGCGATGCAGTCGAGCGACATCCATCAGGCCGCTGACAAAACGCAGGCTGTGACCGAGAAAAAAGAAGTCTGCCTTCTGCTCTAGAAAGCTGCGCCCGGTGACTGGACTGCCCGCGCAGAGGGCGACATCAAAAGCAAGGCTGTCATTGGCTCCATCACCGATGTAGAGAGTGTTATTGTCATTTTGTTCCGTCACCCACGCTGCTTTTTGCTCAGGGGTTAGGCCTGCCTGCCAGTCTTTGTTTTTCAAACCAAGCTGGGCGGCGATATGCGCGACTTTGGCCTCACGATCACCACTGAGGATATGCACCGAAATGCCACGCTGCCGCAGCGTTCGGACTTCATTCAAAGACTCTGGACGCAGCTCGTCGCGGAAGCAGAAACCTGCCATTACCATGCCATCAAGGGTGAGCACCACATCTGCACCAGAAAAACGACAAAGGGTCCATTCTTGCTCCGACTCGTCTGTGAAGAATAATCCTTGGCCGATGACTTCATGGACCTCATTTACACTCTGCACGCCAGGGCCGACAGCATCAAACAAGCTTCGACTTACTGGATGCAGGTTTCCTGTGACTAAAGTGCGCAGTGCGCGGCGAGTTTGGTCATCCAGTTGGTTAAGTGCCTCCCTATTCTCCAAGACTGGGTTTTCCAAAGTCAGCGTTCCTGTTTTATCAAAGACCGCCCGCTGCACACGCATTAGACGTTTCCAAAGACCAAGCGTCCGAACAAAGACACCGAGTTTTTCAGCACGAGCAGTGGCTAATTCTTCCGCCAGTGGCACTGCCACGCCAAGAGCACAGGGGCAGGAGACGACAAAGATCGAGATCATGACCTGAACAGACTGCGCCATGCCTGCCCCATGCCAAGCCCACCAAGCAGCCCCAGCAATACCGATAACGACTACGATACCAAGATACCAGCGCAAGAGACGCTCGAGTTTCAGATCACGAAATTCTCCAGACCGACGAGCCTCTAGAAGCCTCCGCAATGTGCTATCTTGCCAACCTTCCAGAGCCTCCGCCTTCAACCCGCGAGAACCAATATTCAAAGCCCCCGATGGCAACAACTGGCCCACCTCGCGCATTTGAGCTTCACTTTCACCATTGATCCACTCAAGACTGACCGCTGCCTGCGAGCTGAGCAATCGGCAGGCAACTGGGATGGATTGACCAGGCTTGATGACAAAGCACACGCCAGGTTTCAAGGCGCTGAGTGGATGCGTTTTGTCGTCCTCCAACAGCGTCACAGCGTCGGGGATCGAAGTATCGCGCATAAGCTTGCGGCGATTCCTTTCCACGGCTGCCTGCTGCGCCCAGCGCCCAACGAGCATGAGAAATATAAAGATGGCCACAAAGTCGAAGAACTTCAACCCTGGCACTCCGGCAATCCACCCAGCGATAGAGCCAACGTAAGCCGCAATGATCCCCAGCGCGATAGGTGGTTCGATGTGCAACGCTCCAGCCTGTAGGCTGCGCCAGGCTTTTTCAATGAAATAGGACCCACCGACCAGCATGGCTAAAGTGGCAGAGATCGCAGCGATCATATCGAACCAGGGCGCAAAGACAAAGTCCGCTGGCATGCCACAATAGGCTGGCAGACAGAAGGCCATAGCATTCATGGCGAAGGCACCACACACGCCCATGCGCCGCTCCAAGGCAGAGCTTTGTTTACGCTCTTCACCCTCACGCGGCGGTCCAACGAGATAGCCAAAAGCCTGCATGTCCTTGGCAAAGGCCACCACATCAAACACTGCCGGATCATAGTAAAAGGATAGATCACCGTGAACAACATCCACATTGACCCTCAACCCACCCGCATGACGAGCAAAGACTTTTTCGATCAGCCAGATACAACCCACACAGGAGATACCCTGGAGCGCCAGACGAAGCTCGCCCTGCGGAACAACGGTGCGTCGAAGTTCCATCAGCCATTCATAATCACGCTCACGCAGACTCTGCGGGGAAACCGGAGCCAGAGATAGCCCCCCTTTTAAATCATAAAAATGATCCAGACCCTGCTGATGCAGCAAATCAAAGACATATGCACAACCCGAGCAGCAGAACACGTCATCACGGTTCGCTGGTATGGGAGATCCGCAGTGTTTGCAGGAGCTATGGGATGGCATCGGCGCATTATCGCCAGCCCCACTTTACCGTCTCAGCCTTGCTTGTGTAAGTAGTATCAAAATTTGCCTATCTCACCCGCTGCATCTGAAAAGTGCCCTTATCCTTGGAGCACTCATAACAAGCATTAAAGGCATCTCCCTGGATCGTGCCTCCATAAACATAGCGCCCCCCGGCCCAGCGCGGCATCTGATGTTCACCGGTAAAAGTCGAAGCCCCCTTGGATACAATCACGCGATGCGTGGCACGATAGGAACCTCCGACAAGGCCGGCCCAGGTAGCATGATAATGAAACTCACGGTCGCCTTGGTCATTCTTTTTGGGTCCCACGATGCAGCGCAGATTCCCATGATGTCCATTGGCTGAACTCAACCAAGTCCCCTGCCAGGCGCCATCAATGCCTGACTGTAAGCCAAGAGCCGTCGCCGTTTTCCATTCACGTTTAAAAGTCGTGGAGCATGAAGAAAGCAGACAAGCGACCAGAAGTGTGAGCGAAAGACGAATCATACGAAGACTGTCATAACGAGTTTTGGGAACAGTTTCTTCCTCGTATTCTATTTGGATCGAATCATCTTCTGAAGCACTTGGACCTGTAAAACTGGCTTCGTTAAAGATGGTGCGCGGTACAGGGTTCGAACCTGTGACCCCTACCATGTCAAGGTAATGCTCTACCACTGAGCTAACCGCGCGGGATCCAAAGGGCAGTTCTCATACCCTTCTCAGAGGCATTGAGCAACTGATTTTTGTGAGTATATCAAAGTCCTACTTTTTGGGTGCTGGCGGCGTCTGCTTTGGATACCCCTCCAAAAGGATGACCGATACCTTTTCAACTGTCGGAAAATCAGCAGGTAAATCACCAGTGGCTTTGGTGTCACCTGTGGCTACCCACTCAGTGCCACGTTGGAAGGTTTCATAAAAACCACGATCCAGCATGGAGTAATCCGCATGCCCCAGAGTGGTATGAAACACGCGTCCCTTGCCATAAGCAAGGACCATGAGATTGGGCTCATTTTCAGCTGTTAGATCCGATTTCGCTGTGGCCAGAATCTCAATATTCTCCGCAGGACCACGAAGCCGGCTGTAAAGTTCATCTTTGGCGTGTAGCCAGCGTGATGGCAGTCCGCGTGTAATTGGGTGCTGCGAGTTTTGGATTTCCACGACAAACTCGTGCTGCTGGCCATGAGCACCACCGTTGCCTTTGCTGGTATCGCGGAAAAGTTTGCCATCTTTGACATACAGCCATGGACCTGATTCCTCATTTCTTTTTCCCCAGCCACCGACACCGATCATCTGATTGTATTCTTTCCACTCAGGAAAGGAATTATCAGCGGCGTGAACGGAGACAAACCCTCCCCCATTCTTCATGTAAGCATCAAACGCCACACGCACAGTTTCAGGCCAAGGTTCACCGTTATAGTTACTAACAACTGCGGAATATTGGGTAAAGTCAGGATGCCAATCCCTCCAAGCTTCAGCAGGCGAGCCCTTGGCTGGCGTCGTGCTGACTTCCGTCGTGAAAGCACCGCTAGTATCCAGTGCATTTTGAAGCACCGGTGTAGTAATGTCCCACTTGTGATTATTTTGACCATCAATAATGAGCACCTTCAGCCGATCCGCCGCAGTGGCGCTAAGAGCAATTAAGGTGAAGGCTGACAGAAAAAGTGATTTGAAACACATACTGACTTTTTTCATTTGGACAAACTAGAGCAGCCTTAGAACTGCGATTCATCACTGATAGGGAACGCGGAAGATTTCGCCAGTCTCTGGGTCCTTGGCCTTAGAACCAGGGCGAAGACCATCGACACTGATGATTTTTTTTGGATCTTTCGGACTGTAAACGTAACCTGGCTTGCCTATCACAGAACGTGCAAAAGGAACATCAGAAGCCGCTGGTGTCGGGGGCGGCGCTGTTACCGTTGGAGCTGTCGGAACACCAGGTGGTGCTGCCACTGGGGCAGTAGGAGCGACGGGACCACTGGGTGTTGGTGTCAGACTCAGACCTTGATCGACTCCTGGGGCACCAGGAATCGTGCTAGCCCCAGGTTCTCCAGGAACAGGAGGCGCAATCGCAGTGGGATCCATCGGCGCCCCCGGCGCGATCGGCTCCATATAACGATTGCCATCTCCGTAGCGTGGCGGGCTATCCAGCGACTGACCACCGCGTCCAGCAAAGGGCCGAGGCTGCAAATAGGGCTGACACGCGGAGAGTCCGCAGGCAACCAAGGCGAGGATAAGGTGGGAACGGACCATCGGAGGAGGGTGGTTTAAGAGTGAACCTGAAGTTAGTTATTCACGCGCATTGGCATGAGCACATAGAGAAAATTGGTGCCTGTGCGGAGAACTCCAGGGCTGATATCATCAATGAGGTGCAAGTGAACTTCATCGGCGCTAAGATTACGCAGAGGAGCCATGGTAAATTCTGGATTGAAGGCGATGGTGATCGTTGCTCCTTTGTAGTTGATCGCGATAGTTTCGCGGGCCTCACCAATGTCTGGGCTGCTGGCAATGATCTCGACCTGTCCAGGCGTGAACTGAAACTTCACAGAATTCGATTTTTCAGTAGCAAGCAGTGAAACACGACTGATGGCCTTGAGGAAAACCTCACGATCCAAGGCAATACGCTCTTTGGCCTCACCAGGGATGACTTGGCGATAGTTCGGATAGTTACCGTCGATCTGCTTGCTGATGAGCAGACTGTCGCCAAGATCAAAGCCGACCTGACTGCCTGTCACGCGGATGATCACATCTCCCGTATCACCAAGAAGTCGGGCAAGCTCATTCACAGCCTTCGTCGGCACGATGATGTCGATCTCCTGACTCTGCGGGAACTCTAGCTCCTGCTCGACCATGGCAAGGCGGCGACCGTCAGTAGCGACCATGGTTAAGGCATTGTTTTTGAAGGAGAAAAGGATGCCATTAAGGACATAACGAGTTTCATCTGTCGAGATGGCATAAGATGTCTTTTTGAGGCAGTCACGCAGTGCAGACTGCTCGATCTTAAACTCACGGGCATCGTCAAAGCGTGGCAGCGCTGGGAATTCCTCGCTTGTTAAACCCAGGACTTTAAAAAAGGAAGGGCCGCTGCGTATCGAAGCAGTATTTTTTTCATCAACCGTGATTTCGATATCCTCCGCAGGCAACTCGCGCACGATCGTGGCCAAACGGCGGGCGGGCAGCGTGGTGGCGCCTTCTTCATGCACTTCAGCAGGCACCACACAAGTGACGCCAACGTCGAGATCCGTGGTTGTAAGCTCCAGAACGCCATCTTTGGCGCGGAGCAGGACATTGGAGAGAATGGCCAGCGTCGTGCGCGTACTGACGACGTGCTGTACCTGTTGAATAGCCTGTTGGAATGACTCCTTACTGATCGTGAACTTCATATGTGGCGTGCCTAAGTACTTAATGTGTGCATCTGCTTTTTAACCAGCGACTCAGTCTGTGGCAAGGAGTTTGGCTGGGAAAAGTCACAGAAGTGAACCTTTTTTCACCCATCTACGGTGAATATGGACCTATTATACAGCGATAATAGCCTAATTCCATCCCTGAATTCATGGTTTAGCGGAGTGGTGCGGCCCAACCGAAAATCTTATCACCAAGGAACAGAGGATGGTGGTTTGGAGTATGCCCCATATCGGCAACGGCTCCGCCACGCTCCACCGCGCAAACTCGCGAAGCAGCATAGGCATCTCCTTTATCCCAAAGACTGTGTAGGTTGTCGTTCTCGCTCAGGGTGGTGCCTTTCGTTGGGCAAATGATGCAAAATTTCCACGAGTTATTGATGTAATTCACCGTGCCCAATTGGCTTTATACCAGCCCCTTACGCGCAGTGCTGTGATCATAGGCCAGTGGCACATTCTATTTCCAAGGATTATAGGCGGGAATTTCTGGATTGATCACGACAGGAACTTGGGGTGACGCGGCGGGCACGCGCAGTCGATGAGGCCAGACTAGCAAGCATCCCAGTTGCATCCCGACCAGCGGCACTGTCCAGACTAAAGACACGAACTTGACCTCGCTTAAACCTCCCGACTAACTTGCCCTAGAGTTACGCGATGTTTCGCCCGCCATGGATAATATGAGACTGTTCGTGATTCGAGTTTCTAATCACAGGATTAACTGGAAAACAGGATTCACAGGAATGGGTTCTGACCTGTAAATCATGTCTTTCTGTTTTCCTGTAAAACTGGGTCTCCAGTTGCTTTGTTGTCTCCGACTCATACGGCCAAAGTTACTCTTCGTTCCACATCCCACGCCCCGTGGATTGTCTGCTAGATTCAGGAATAGCTGACTGCCGATTTGCATCCGTCATTGATTCCACAATGCTTTTCGCCTCTCGGGCAGTGTCACCCAAGACACAGCCGCTTCGAGTCGAAGAATCCTTGTGAAACCAAGCCCTGGCGCAACTCAACGATCTTCCATTCCCGGATCTAGGTTTAAGAAACAAGCACTCAAGCTATCAATCCGTGCACGAGCTAAATCAGAACGCGGGAGTCCATCAATGGCGACCCCTTCAGCATACAAAACTAACCTTTGGCGCTCAGTCAAAATCAGTGTTTCAGATGGGTCTGCATAAACAACGGAGATACCGGTTATAAAACAACAAGCCCATGTGGCAAAAAGATGATATCGTCTTATAGCGTTGGTGGTCAATAGACAGTGCATGCCTAAAGACCAAGCAGTCCAAAGAAAAGCAAAAGTTGTGAAGATTTATGAGCATGACTATCCAGAGCCGCGTAGCATAGACTCATGTCCATCGCCACTCGACGCGGGGACGAAGGGGAAACTGATCTCCTCTTCGGCTGCCGTTTATCAAAATCCCATCCTCGTGTCCATGCCCTCGGCGCAGTGGATGAACTCAACGCAGCCCTCGGCCCCATCCGCGTCGCGGCGCTAAAACCGGAAACGCGTGAAATCATTTCCACCGTGCAGCCTTGGCTTATTGATCTCATGGGCGAAGTCGCCACGCCACCAGGGTTGGAAGAAAAATATGCCTCCACCCACAAGCCATTCGATTCCAAAAAACTGACCTATCTGGATGAATGGGTCGCTAAGTTAGAAGCTGGCGGTGCCTTAGAATTCAAAGGTTGGGCGCTACCGGGTGAAGCCGGTGTCATGACCGGAGCCTACGCCGATCTCGCACGCGTTGCCTGCCGCCGCGCGGAACGACACGTTGTGGACCTCGTCGGTAGCGACCAGGAAGTGCCAAACAAAGACGTCGGGCGATTCCTCAATCGCCTTTCCGACGTCCTCTGGCTCCTCGCACGCTGGGAGGAACGGTAAGCCTACTCCACCGCCACCTTCATCACGACCTTATACACTTGCTCAGGCTGATCCCACTGCACACAGGGTGCGTGGGCATCCTGGGGAAAGAGGATCGCAAAATGGCCTGCGCTGAGATGAAGCGCAGTCGAATCTGCTACAAGCTTCCATTTACCAATGTCTTTTTCTTCCTCATAAGGCCTTGTCACTTCCTGCATCAGTGGCAGTGGTGCCCATAGGATGGTCTCGCGCCCACGGAAGAGAAACTGGATATCGATAAACTTTCGATGGGCTTCAAACAGCGCATTTTCCTGCGGCTTGGTCGTGTATCTCTCCACAATGGCGACCAGTTTATCCTCTTCGATCACGTGGCGTCCCAAAGCCTGCGTGCCATCGACGCTACGCAGAAATTCAAAGGCTTTGGCAAAGCGCGGATTGAGCCCTTCATAACGGGCAGAGTTTTCCAGTGTGTCCTGAATCATACGGATTAGCGATATTCGACGACGACCTTATGTTCAAAGCGCACCTTAGGCAGGTCTGCATAGCGATCATCCGCACTGCGATAGCCCGCTGGGCAAAGCACGGCGCAAGTGAACTCACTATCTGTCAGACCTAACAGCTCATCGAACTTGGCCGGAATAAACCCTTCCATCGGGCAGGTATCGACCCCAAGAAGCGCCGTAGCGAGCATGAACTGACCCAGCGCGATGTAGGCCTGTTTTTTCGCCCAATCGGTGGACATGTAGCCTTTAGATTGGGCGCCCATGACCATGCCGCGATAAGCTGCTAGAGCATCCGCTGTGCCACCGCGCACCTCTACCATGCGGGAAAGAAAAGCGTCCACATCGGCTTCGCTCAAAGCTTTTTTCACCAACATGATGACCAAATGAGAGCAGTCAACGATCTGGCGCTGACTCCAGGCATGAGGCACCAATTGCTCACGCAAAGCCTGATCCTGCACGATCAAAAACTTCCAGGGCTGCAAGCCATAGCTCGACGGCGTGAGAACAAGTGACTCCTCCAATTGCGCCCAGGTTTCCGCTGGGATTTTTTGGGATGAATCAAAGACTTTAGTCGCATAGCGCCAATTCAGAGAAGTGCGGAGATCGTTCATAAAAAATGTGAGCTAGTTCATCGCGCAGAGTGCAGCTTCGTCAACCGACAGCTTTGCCTCTTGCCAAGTCGTCCGCTGTCCGCTGGAATACCTTCAAACATGAAAATCACTTTTTGCGGAGCTGCAGGAACCACCACGGGATCAAAGCACCTCATCGAGGTCAATCAAACACGCATTCTCCTCGATTGCGGACTCTATCAGGGTCGCCGTGCAGAGGCGATGGAACGCAATAGCGACTTCCCTTTTGATCCTGAAAAGATCGACTGCGTCGTCCTCTCTCACGCCCACATCGATCATACAGGCAATTTGCCTCATCTCTGCAAGCGCGGCTTTGATGGAAACATCTACGCCACGCCAGCCACGCGTGACCTCTGCAGCATCATGCTGCCAGATGCCGCCCACATTCATGAGAGCGACATCGCCTGGCTAAACCGCCACCGCAAGCGTGATGACCTGCCTGAACTCACACCGAATTATCGACGCGTCGATGCTGAAAACTGCCTCAAGCAATTCGTCACCCTCAGCTACCAGCGACCCATGGTCATCGCGCCAGGCGTGCGCCTGACCTTCATCGATGCAGGACATGTGCTTGGCTCAGCGCAGGTGATTTTAGATATCGACGACCAAGCCACACAGAAACAAAGCCGCCTTCTTTTCAGCGGCGACATCGGCCGACCAGGCAATGACATCCTCAATGATCCAGCCCCCTGTGACAAAGTGGACTACGTGATCATGGAGAGTACCTATGGCGGCAGAAAGCATGAACTAGCTACCGACAGCACCGAGCACCTCGTCAAAATCATCCGCGAGATCCAGCAGCGCCGCGCGCGCCTGATCATCCCAGCCTTTGCTGTCGAGCGCACCCAGCAATTGCTCTTCACCCTGGATAAGCTCCATCACGAAAACCGCTTCTCCTCCGTAGCCACCTTTGTGGACAGTCCGCTAGCCGTCAAGGCCACGGAAATCTTCCGTCTGCATGTCGATGATCTCCGACCCACAGCAGCGCAGGCCCTTTTCATGCGTAATGATCCCTTTGGTTTTGATGGACTGAAACTCATCCGTACTGTCGATGAATCCAAGGGCCTCAATTTCGTCAAAGGCCCCGCCATCATCATCTCCGCCTCAGGCATGGCTGAAAGCGGCCGGATCCTGCATCATCTGCGCAACAACGTTGGCAACTCGAACAACATCCTGCTGTTTGTCGGTTACTGCGCCGAAAACACCCTTGGCTGGAAGCTGCGCAACGGCTTCACTCATGTGAACATTCTTGGTGATGAATTTGAGGTCAAAGCCGAGATCGAGACGCTCGACTCCTTCTCGGGTCATGCTGATCATGATGAACTTCTCGACTGGTTCAGCCGAGTAGGCGGCGAAAAGAAACGCGTCTTTCTCGTCCATGGCGAGCCAGAGCGTTCCGATAAACTGCGGGATGCCCTCGCTGAACAGCACACCACCGGCCACATCGAAGTCGCCCAACTCATGCAGACGGTGGAGCTGTGATAGCGATCACTTCTTCACCAGCGACTCTAAGTAATCGAGCAAGCTAGCGAACTCCTTGACGGTGAAGTTCATCATCAAACCGGGTGGCATCATGCTCATGGGGAGCTTTTGACGCTTTTTGATGTCGGCGGTTTTAAACACAAACTCTTGGGATGCGATGTTGCGCAGTTTGACCTCATTCGCGCCTTCCAGCGTGATGAAGCCCATCTGCTGGGTACCATCCTTCATCGTGATCATCTCGCTGGCGAAGCCTTGCGCGATGGTTTTGTTCGGATCGAGGATATTTTGGGCCAGATCGGGGCGCTTGTAGGTTTGGGCGATGTTGCCGAGGTAAGGACCTTTTTGGGCTTCGGTCTCCTTCACGGTGTGGCAGGCCACGCAGGTGGCTTTGGTGAAGATTTGCTCGCCGAGCGCCACGTTGCCTTGGGTCTTCAAAACGGCCGCGAGGGCCTCTTCGGGCTTCAAGGTCATGAGCTTGGGCGTTTTGTCCTCGATCTTCTGAATGCGCATGGCCTTCGCGGCGCGTTCGGCGGCACCTTTGACCTCGGCATCGGGATCATCGAGCGCGGCGAGCACTTTGGCGGCGCTGGGCATGTGCTTGGAGGCGCTGATGGCGTCGATGATGAGCTTGCGGTGCTTCGGATCGCCCCAGCCCTTGTCGAGCGCCTTCTGCGTGAACTGGATGGACTCGGGGCTGCCCGTTTTGCGGTTCGCAAGGTTCAGCAAGGCGGCATTCGCATACATCGACACCGGCCACTCGCACTTCTCGGCGATCTGCTCGACAAGCTGATGGTGGTTTTCGAGCTTCGGCGCGTTCAAAAAGGCGGCCAAGGCTGCATCAAAGTCTTTGCCGGAGTCCGGAAGCTTCTTGAGCGGCTCCAGCGCGGCCAGCGTGGCGGAAACGCCATCGGCGCTGTCGGTTTTCGACAAAGCGGTGATGGCTTGCGCCAGCGTCACCGGTCCGACTTGTCCGACGAGTCTGACCTGTCGGACGAGAAGCTTCACCGCCTCCGCAGGCACCTCATCCGCCATGGCGATCTGCGCCACGGCATCGGGGATGACCTTCGGGTCCTGCTTCGCAAGTTCGAGGATGCGCTTGAGGGAGTCATCTGAGCGGATGCGGTTCCGGCTCATCTCCCTCACAAGGAAGGTCGCTTCTTGCGGCGACGCCTTGGCCAATGCATCGCGTAGGGTGACGTAGATCTTGTCGGTCTCACTCCAACCTTCCGGCTGGTAATAGGGCCCCCGCGTGTCCGGCCGCGTGCCCCACGAATCGCCCTTCCACTCGCCTTCCTTGAAATGAAGACGGCACAGCGCCGCGAGGATGCCTTGGCGCAAGGCGGGATCGGTGGCTTTGCTGAGGCGCTCAATGAGGCCGGTGACGACTTCGGGAGTGTGAATTGCTTTGGCTATACCGAGCAGTGCAAGCTGCACCTTCGAATTCTTGCTGTTGGCATCAAAAGCTGCGATCAGCCGCTTTCCACCTTCCTCGAAAGGCTCCGAACGGCGAGCTGCATGAGCAAGAACCGAATCATCACTCATCAAAGCATTCACAAAGAGCTTTAACTCTTTTTCATACATCGGAACGCCCCTGGCTTCTGGATGGCGAAGCGCTACCGCATTCATGGCACGAAGAGCTGCAACCTTTGCGCTTGGAGAACCTTCTTCGAGAACGGCAAATGCCAGAACCATGGTGCCGGTTGGATTGTCGGTCTGTTCCATTGATCTCAATGCAGTGCTCCATAGCTCGGGATGTTTCCAAAGCGCCTCTATCGACAGGTCTTGTTCTTCAAGGTTTGGAAGCAACATGACAGCTGCAGCGCGTGCAGATAACGACTTTGATTTGTCAGTCCAAATCTGGTCAAGATCACCAACACGAGATTTAGCTGGTTTTCTCCTCACCAACTCCCTCTGCGCCTCCATCCTCCGGCGGTTGCTAGCGGACTCTAGAAACTTCACCAACTCCTCATCCTTCACCTTCGCAAAATCGGGCAGCGGCTCCGCTTTGAAGCCCTTGGGCTTCACTTGCACGATGTAACCCACATCCGGCCCAGCCCAGTCGAAGGTCGCGCCTTTCCAACTGGCACAATAGACGCGGCTCAGGCCATCGGCATCGGCGTCGGTGGGTCGGGTCATTTTGATGAAGGGCTCGGGCTTGCGGGTTTCTTCAAAGGTCGCGCCTTTGGGCTTCACCTGATGATGCCAGAGAGCGCCGCTACCCCAGTCGCAGGTGAAGGGAGCGTTGTTCCAGGTGCCGAAGCCGGGTTCGTCGATGTACACCGCGCCGCAGCCGCTGCCGCCGCCATAGTCGGCGAGGGGCTGGATGCACTCATCGTTGAAGTTCTTGTAGAGGCGCGGGTAGCCATGATCGTCGAGGCCAGTGAAGTGGTGGAAGCGCACATTCCAGCCGCCGCCGTCGTTCGTGTTGTCGCGGGCGAAGATGTCCATCAGCGGGCTAATAGCGACCTCAAGGATGTTACGCGTGCCGGTTGAATACACTTCCAACCCGCTGCCGTCGGGACGCACACGGATGACACCGCCGCCGCGATGCTGGACCGTTTTACCATCGGTGCCGGTGGCCTTCATGAATCCGAAGTCGCCACCGGCGATGTAAAGCCAGCCGTCGATGCCGAGGCTGAGGCCGTTCGTGGTGTGATCGGCGGGACGATCTTTGTAACCGAAGGCGATGTCCTTCACGAGGATGTTCTGCTTCTCCGCGACGCCGTCGTGATCGGCATCAATGAACTCGCTGAGGTGCGGCGGATGCACGAGGTAAAGCCGGTCGTGATCCCACACGAGCCCGCGCGGCGCATCGACCTCACAAAAGAC
>CAMBPS010000035.1 GCA_945869675.1 Prosthecobacter debontii
TGCGCATTTTGACTTTCGGGATTCCGATAAAAAGTTCTTGTAAGAGACTGCTAACCCTCCCGACTAACTTGCCCTAAAGTTACGCGAAGTTTCGCCCGCCATGGATGATATGAGACTGTTCGTGATTCGAGTTTCTAATCACAGGAAAACAGGATTAACAGGAATAAGTTCTGACCTGTAAATCATGTCTTTCTGTTTTCCTGGAAAATGGAGTCTCCAGTTGCTTTGTTGTCTCCGACTCATACGGCCAAAGTTACTCTTCGTTCCACATCCCACGCCCCGTGGATTGTCTGCTAGATTCAGGAATGGAAGATCGTTGAGTTGCGCTAGGGCTTGGTTTCACAAGGCTTCTTCGACTCGAAGCGGCTGTGTCTTGGGTGACACTGCCCGACAGGCGAAAAGCGCTGTGGAATCAATGACGGATGCAAATCGGCGCTCAGCCATTCCTGAATCTAGGCTAACAATGAGGCATGTCACAAATCCGTTTTTTTAAGTTCCCAACTTCCTGAGCGGTCTAAAACAAGCACTCGATCATGATACTGAGTCAATGTTCTCCTGTGCCCTACACTGATAAAGCCAATGCCAGATTTCTTGAGCAAGGTGTATAGATGATCTTGGTTATCTTCATCGAGTGCACTTGTAGCTTCATCGAGAAAGGCAAACTTGGGTAATCTCAAAAATAACCGCGCAAAGGCCACCCGCTGCTGCTCACCAAGAGACAACACGTTCGTCCAGTCTAACAAACGTTCTAAGTCGCCTTCAACACGGGCAAACACGTCTGCCAAATTCACATGTTCAACTGCCGCACGTAATTCATCATCCGTAACGCCATGCAAAGAGTGTGGATAAAGCAATTGATCACGCAGAGATCCTTCAACCATGTAAGGACGCTGCGGAAGGAACATCAGGTCATTTAAAGCAGGTCTTTCCAGCAAGCCACTACCACCATACCAAAGTCCGGCAATGGTGCGTAAGACAGAACTTTTCCCCGTTCCACTGGCACCCATGATGAGTAGACTTTGCTTGCGCATGATCACGAAAGTTAATTCATTCACCAGGACATGGGCCTCCACTCCGGGGGTGCGCACAGTCAACTTGTCCAGTTTGACGACTCGGCTAACATCATCCACCTGCTGTGTGGATTCACGGGAGATGCGTTCCTCTTCTGCATCATGTTCATCGAGACAGTCCCAAAGGCTGCCTAGCCGCTGCACACCTGCAAGGTAATCGCTCAATCCACCAAATTGAGTGATGACCAATGACACAGCCGCAAGCACCTGAGCAAAAGCACCTGCCGCCTGTGTGACCACACCAAACTCTACCTTACCCCGCATAAACATGGGTGCCACAATGAGCACTGGCAGCACAAGCGCTGCATAATTGTAGCTATTCGTGAAGAAACCAAGGTTACGATTCCACAGAATGACACCACGCCAATTCAAAACAACCGCGGTGAGACGCTTGACCAAATCTAGGTGCTCTCGCTTTTCACCTCGGTAAAAGGCAATAGACTCGGCATTATCCCTGACACGGACCAAGCCGTACCGGAAGTTTGCCTCATTTTGATACTGATGAAAATGCAATCTAACCAGTCTTCGACCAATCAGGATGCTGATCATTGTTCCAGCCGCCGCATAGACTAAAAGCAGACCAACAAGCGTGCTTGAGATGACCCAGAGCACTCCGAGAAAAGCCATGAGAGTCACCAAAGAATTCAGTGCTATCAGCATGAACGACAGTGAGCTAATGCTGAAGTTTCGTGCATCTTCACTGATTCGCTGATCTGGATTATCGATACTGGGTGTGCCTCGAAGCCTGTAGTAAGCGCGATTATTGAAGTAACGCTTGATCAAGTGCTGCGCCAACCACTCACGCCAGAGCAGCGCAAGACGCTCCTCCGTCCAGCGGTAATAAACCCCCACAGGCACAGCGAGCGAAAAGGTGCCGAGATACCATGCTAAGGCGCGCCAATAAGCTAGCGAATCCTTCTTTGAAATAGCAGTAAAAAAGTCGCGGCCAGCATAACTCATCAGCACCTGAACAGCTCCCACGGCTAAAGAAAGAACCAAGAGCATCAACAAGTATCCGCGCGCCTTGTGCCGACGTTCAGAGGCAAATAACGCTTTCGTGATACGCCAAAACTGGCGCATCGTCGTCTTAAAAGTAGCGGCTGACTCCGCAGCACCTGGAGTAGGTTCTAGAGGCAGCGTCATGCACTCAGCAGCTGACTCTAGTTCAGCTTCCTCGCCTGAGGAAGGCTGTGCGCACCGGCGCGATGGCCGCGATGCTGGCGATCTGCTCACCTAGCGTTTCCGCATCTCTCTCCGTGAAACTCGGCACGCCCGCCGATGAGCCTCGCTGTCCAAAGCCCGCTCCGGGCCGCAAAGTAAGCAGATTGCTCCCCAGGCTGGAAATCTGTGCCTTCACCGCCAGCGTCGCTCCTTCGCCCAGCGTGACCATGGTAATGATCGACGCTACCCCGATGAAGATGCCCAGCACAGTCAAAAAGGCACGCGTGAGGTTGCGACCAATCTCCCGCACAGCGATGGCAAAGGCGTTCCAGATCATGGCGAGGTGGAATCGGATTCGACAAGGCCGTCTTTGATCACCATGCGTCGTTTTGCACACGCGGCCACATTGTCATCATGCGTGACCATCAGCACCGTGATGCCGCGATCCACATTCAGCCGCGTGAGGATCTCGATGATGTCCCGCGTTGTCACGGAGTCGAGATTGCCCGTCGGTTCATCGGCAAACAGCGTGCTCGGCTCCGTCACGATGGCCCGCGCGATCGCCACCCGCTGCTGCTGCCCGCCGGAAAGCTCGCCCGGCGTGCTGTCAAGCTTCGTCGGCAATCCCACCGCCGTCAGCGCCGCTGTGGCCTTTTCATGCCGGTCCTTCCGCGACATGCCGCGATACAGCAACGGCAGCTCCACATTCTCCAGCGCACTCGTCCGCGCCAGCAGGTTGAACCCCTGAAAAATGAACCCCAGCGCATACCGCCGCAGCAGCGACCGCTGGTCCGCATCCAGCGTCTCCACCGCGATGCCTTCATACAGGTAATGCCCGCTGGTCGGTGTATCCAGACAGCCCAGCACATTCATCAACGTCAATTTCCCCGACCCACTCGGCCCCATGATCACCACAAACTCCCCCTTCCGAATCGTCAGATCGATCCCCTTCAATGCCTGGAACGCCGCATCGCCGAGGCCATAGGTCTTTGTTAGGCCTTTCAGTTCGATAAGAGGTGCTTCACTCATGATGCAGCTGTGTTATTGCGCAGGATGACCAGCATTCCCTCAACCAAACCTTCCCCAGACACCTCCGTGTATCGTCCATCGGTGAGACCGGTCTTGATGGGAATGGATTCGGCTTTGCCGTCGCGGAGGATGTAGAGGTGGGCGGCGGGTTTGGTTTGGTCGTCTTTGTCGCTAGCTTCGGGGCGGCTACGGTTGCGGGTAGGCATGGGGATGAGGCTTTGAACGAAGGATTTTTTCGCGGGTCCGGCTTTGGCAGCGGTGGCGGGGTTGAAGCGCAGCGCAGCAGTAGGCACACGGAAGACGTTCTGGCTCGCGGCGACGCCAATGTCGGCAGTGGCGGTCATGCCGGGGCGCAGGCTGAGGTCGTCGTTGCTGACATCGAGATCGGCTTCGTAGGTGACGACGTTTTGAGTGACGGCCGAGCCATAGGACACGACGGACACGACGGCGCTATAACTGCGATCCGGCCAGGCATCGACGGTGAAGCTGGCTTTATGACCTTTCTCAACGCGGCCGATATCAGCCTCGGCGATGGTGACTTTCAAAATCATGCGCTCCAGTTTTTCGGCGATGACAAACAACTGCGGCGCGGTGAAGCTGGCGGCGACGGTCTGGCCCGGCTCGATGCTGCGCGTGAGCACGATGCCGTCGATGGGCGATTTGATGATGGCGCGGCCGAGATCGTTCTCGTTGATGCGCACCTGGGCCTCGGCGGTCCCGACTCCGGCCTGGGTATTGAGCAGATCGGCCTTCGCACGCTCGGCTGTGGCGATGGCAGTATCGATGATGGCTTTAGCGGGCACTTTGCCACCGCTGATGCGCTGAAGTTCCTGCTGGCGTATGAGCAGCGCGGCGCTTTCTGCCACCGTGGCTTCGGCTAGCGTGACACGAGCCTGCGCAGCTCTCACCGTGGCGCGGTTGCTCTCGGTTTGCTGCAAAAGCTTGCTGGTGTCGAGCTTGGCAAGTTGTTGACCTTTGGTGACGCGGTCATTGATGTCGGCATTCACTTCCAGCGTGATGCCGGAAAGCTCGCTGCCAACAGTCACTTCATTCGTCGGCTCCAGATTGCCCGTGGCGGTGATGGTGAGGAAAACATCGCCGCGAGTGAGCGGCTCGGTCACATACAGAGGCACTTGTTGTTTGGCTTTTTCGACGCGACTGCGCCAAAACCATCCGCCAAGGCCAAGTGCGATGATGATGAGGCCGAGGACGGCGTTGCGTTTGAAGTGCCCCTTGGATCCACTAGCCTGGATGCTTTTGGCGAGATCGGCTGGAGACAATGACGTAGTGGTTTTCATGTCAAAAGGGCGACCAACCTCCACCGAGAGCTTGGTAAAGTTGCACACAGGCATTGGCGCTCTGCGCCATGGTGGTAACGTCCTGCTGCTCCAGTGTGAGCAGCGTGCGCTGGGCATCGAGCGTGACGAGCAGGTCCACCTGACCGGCCTCGTATTGCCAGGCAGCCAGCGTGACGGCCTCCAACGCCGCAGCAGCGGCTTTTAAGACGATGCGATGCTGCTCGGCATAGCGACGCACGGCAGCGAGCGCGTTTTCGACTTCATGAAGCGCATTGAGCACCGTGGCTTCATACGCGATGAGCGCCTGTCGCTCGCGTGAACTCACGGCGCGGATGTTTTGCCGAATGCGGCCCGCATCGATCATAGGGGTAGCCAAACCAGCAAGAATGCCCGCGATGGCAGCTTCAGGCGAAAAAATATTCCCTGCCTTGAGGGCTTCGATGCCAATGGAACCGCTCAGATTCAGCGAAGGCAACCGCGCACGCTTCGCCGACTGCGTGCGGGCAAACGCGGCCTCCAGCGCGTGCTCAGCCGCGCGCACATCAGGCCTCTGACGCAGTGCTTCAGCGGGAACTCCAGCCGCAATGCGGGAAATCATCTCCGGCACCCGATGCGAGCCCCCAAGCTGCAAATCCAGCGAACCTGGCGTGCGCCCCGAGAGCAGCGAGAGTTGATTTTTACTCTGCACGACGCTGAGTTGAAGCGCAGGCATGGAAGCCCGCGCCTGCTCCAGCGTGCTGATGGAGCGCTGCGTGTCGAAAGCATCGCCCGTGCCCGCTTGCTCGCGCCATTGCGTGAGATGCACCGTCTCGCCCCGTGTGCCGAGACTGCGCTGCACCACACTCAACTGCGCCTCCGCCGAACGCAGCGCGACATACGCCGTCGCCACATCGGCCGCGAGAGTGACCTGCGCTCCATAAAAGTTCTCGCCGATCTGTTCGAGGTCCGCCGTGGCCGCTTTGAGCGTCTGAAACTGCTTCCCAAAAAGATCTACCTGCCAGCTCACATCGAACGAGGCCTTGTAGCTCTCGCTCCTGAGGATGATGTCCGTGATACCACTCTTCGTGCGTGCGCCACGCCCCGATTGATTCGCCGCCAACGATGGATACAAGTTTGCCGACTCCACCCCACGCCGCGCACGATACTCCGTCACCTTTTCCAAGGCCGAGCGCACCGTCGGACTCGCCTTCAGCGCCTCCGTGATCAAGTCATTCAACACCGGGTCACGAAACCGCCGCCACCAAAGCGCCACATCAAGCGGCATGCACGCACTAGAACAACTCTGCCAATGGCTCGGCACGACGATGGCATCCACTGCCATTTCACGCGGCCCTTTGCCGACGCACGAAGCCACGGTCATCATTGCTGTAGCGACCGACAAGAAGTAAGGTATGGAAAGAGCGAGTTTGATCCCGCCTTCAATACATGAGGCGATGTTTCTTTGGCTATGGGGCGAAGACCCCAAGCATGGCGCAATACCGTGCCATCGAGTGATCACGACCCATCGGATTTTTTGCCAAAGAGTCCATCCCCTGAGTTGGCTTGCAGATCGGCCTTTGGTCCGCGAACAGACGCGAAGCTTCACACATCATAAATCAATCACGCTGGGAAAACCGCGCGCCAGGCAGCCAACACAGTTAGGTCATCAACCGTCTTCTGAACGACGGCTCCGCTGTCGGGCTGAAATGGCCGTTGGCAGTGGAGGTCACCTCTGAGGTCATTGCTTTTGAGGTAACCGTGATGTGAAGCGGGAACAGGAACATCAGGGTTACCCCTTTTAAAAATTGAGGTAACCCTAATAATTATTAGAATAATGAGATGTAACAGTTATATATTGAATAACAATTAGACACTTTTGATTTTGCTCAAGACTTAACTAAATACAGCTGTTGCTTTTTTTTATGATTATTTTCAACAACCTAGGGAGATAAACCACTGGAGCCACCCACAGCCCCAGACCTCCGCCGCACTCTTCAGATCAGTCCAAACCTCTCAGGGCATCGGTTGATCCCGCCTCCCGTGAAGGCTTCCATTTTCCTCAAAGGCAAAACAAACCCAAAAAAACCCACTATGAATAACGAAAGAAATCAGACTCGCCTGAATAGGCGCAGTTACACCAGCCTAACGAAAACCGCTGCTCTAGCCGCGCTCGTCTCTCTAAGTTCTTTAGCCTCTGCGCAGACAGCCGTGATGCTCGACGGCCGCGTGCTAACCCAAAAGGTCCCAGCATCGCCATTTGCAACAGAAGGACCGATCTGGAACATCGACCTGACCAATCAGGGTATCACTGTGACGGGCAGGAAGATCACCATCCCCGCCACGATCGATGGGACGCCGCTCTATATCAGCGGATCGTCCGCGCTCGGGAAAGATGGCGAGGCACACACCGGAATCGGTGCGGCAAACTTTCGCCAACTTGCCGACATTCGTGCCGTCGGTGACGATCGTAATACCGCCGTGGTCTCGCCCCACTCGGGCCCAAAACGTCTAGGTGCCACACGCTCCATTTTCAGCACCACGGAAGGGCGCCGTTCTCCATTCATCGCCCGTAGCCGTGGCTTGCTGCGCAACGCCCCATCTCAGGCTGCCATTGAGCAGAACTACTTCCAGATCGTGCAGCAGTGCTACCAACCCCACGCTGCAGCTCTACCAGTAGACTTCCTTGACCGGGCAGGACTGCGTGGCAGTAAACCGGAGGCTTGGACCTATCCGGTGACCACTGGCGCCACGCTAAAGTCAGCGGGTCATGTTTACGTCGATAATCAGGGCAAAGAATACTTTGTGCCTGACATTGAGGTCGTGCTCGAACTCTCTGAAAATGTCGCCCAAGGCGTGGTCACTTCAAAGGCACCTGGCAACGCCACGCGCCCAGACTCATTCGTCATGGGTGATTTACTTCTGATTTTCAACCAGGATCCACGATTCAGCGCTGAGGTGCTGGGTTTCGGCGACGCCGTGATCCCGCGCGAGGAATTCTTCAGGCAGGTCGTCGCAGGCGAAACCAACCTTGCTGTGATCGGCCACACGGTAGGCGAGCATGTGATTTTTGTGCAGGAAGTCCTGACCGAATTCATCGACCCAACTGCAGGTATCCATATCACTGCGGACAGATTCCTTTTTCGCGTTGCGTCGTCTGAAGCACGCTGGATTGGAACGGTGAGCAAGCCGCAGGGCGTCCGCCTCGTCGCAGTCCTCATCGACACATCTCCAGCCCTTGTCCAGACGAGGCGCGAGTTCGATGTTCCGATGGCGATTGATCCGCTTACGGGAACGGCCACCTACTCTGCGCGATTCCGCGGCTCAAACCTCCAAAATACCACTCATGTTGAGATGCAGGCCCGCAGCTTAACAACCGGCGAGATCGAAGCGAGCGAACTATTCGATATCACAGAATTCAGGGAATAATTCATGCAGGGCGGCGGCTCCATGCGGAGCCGCCATCACTCCCTTCTGGGAATGATTCCTCATGCTTAAGCACGGCGGCGGCTCCACACGGAGCCGCCGCTTTGTTATGAGTTCGAATGTGCCCTCACAAATCATGAATGACCTTCGGCGGAAACGCGGCCCGCAAAGCATTCAACACTGCAAGCACATCAATGATCTCCTGAGCGATGGCTCCGCAAACGGGGCTGAGATGCCCAGTGGCGGCAAAGATCATGCCAATGAGGCTGAGTGCCATGCCACCGATAGCGCTTTGCAGGGCGATAACTCTCATGCGGCGGCTGATGTGCATGAACTCGTCCACTTTTTGCAGCGAGTTGTCCATGATGACGACTCCGGCAGCCTCAGCAGTGACATCGCTATTCTGACCGATGGCCATGCCGACAGTGGCGGCCATCATGGCCGGAGCGTCGTTGATACCATCGCCAACATAGAGCGTCTTGGCTTTGGCAGTTTCAGCACGGACGATGGCAAGTTTCTCCTCGGGGCTTTTTTGGGCATGGACCTCGGTGATGCCGACTTGATCGGCAAGATAACGCACTTCGGATTTGCGGTCGCCGGAGATGATCATGACGCGGTCGAAGTGATGCTTCGGCGCAAGATGATTCACGAAGCTGCGGCTTTCGACTCGTGGGGCATCGCGGAAGCGCAGGGTGGCGGCGTAGTGGCCATCGATGACGACGACGCATTCGAGCCCGCCGGAAATGGGACGAAGCTGATCCGAACCGGGAACATGTTGCAGGAGGATTTTGTTACGGCTGGTAATTTGCAGTTCATGCCCGGCGACCGTGCCACGCAATCCATGGCCGGGCTGCTCGCTGACGAATTTGGCCTCAGGCAAGGTCAGGTTTTGAGCTTTTGCGGCAGCGATCATGGCGCGTGAAAGTGGATGCTTCGAATAGCGCTCGAGGCTGGCGACGAATGTGGCCTATGCGGCCTAACATAAAACGATGAAACCAATATAAAGCCATCATCAACCATACCCGAGCACCGAAGGTGTGCTCTTCACGGTCGGCTGGATTGGCCGTCGGCGCACCGGAAACCTTTGAACTTTGTCAATCCATCATCGCCGCAGGAGGCCACATCGCCAATGTCGGTGTGCATGGACAAATCGTGCCACTGCATTTGGAGACCTTATGGTCACGCAACATCACCATCACCACGCGCCTCGTGGATACCGTGACCACGCCCCTGCTACTGAAGACGGTGATCTCAGGCAAGCTGGATCCGAAACAGCTCATCACGCACCGGTTTGACCTGAAGGATGTGATCGCCGCTTACGATACCTTTGGCAATGCGGCCCGTGAGCAGGAACTGAAAGTTATTCTGCTCTGCTTATGAACATTGGGGCATTGACCCCATGGTATCTGCGGCAAAGAATGGGCGACGGTGATTGCCATGAAACTTCACCTAAATCCCCCATCATTACTCCTTGTCACTGCGATCACTGTCCTAGGCCTCACATCCTGTGATGTGCCGATCGGTTACGGCAACACTGGCTATAACAACCGAGGCTATTCAGCCTACGGCAATGGTATTTATACTTCGCTGCCGTTCGGTTACTCCGGAAACGCTTACTACCATAACAACCGATACTACTCAGGCGGGCGTTATCAAACGGGCAGCTATACCTATCAAGGTCGGCGCTATAACAATCGCTATCAACATGGTAACGGCCAATATCTCTACGGAGGTCAAAATCAATACCACGGCAGAGGCACAGCAGCGGGGCCTGCCACGCACTCATCTTTCAGATCAAGTCGCAATCAAGGCTTCTTCCCGGGTGTTTTCCACTAATTAGCCCTATGAATCCGATCACACTTAAAAAGTGGACCGCCCATTTTGCCAAAATGCGATCCCTTCTTTTTAAAACTCTACGGAGAAAGTCCAACGTCACAGCTCCATGCCCCACATCAAACTGTGATCGCTATGGTCATGAACTATCGAAAGAATCCATAACCCTGGATCCGGGAATGGAAGATCGTTGAGTTGCGCCAGGGCTTGGTTTCACAAGGATTCTTCGACTCGAAGCGGCTGTGTCTTGGGTGACACCGCCCGAGAGGCGAAAAGCCTTGTGGAATCAATGACGGATGCAAATCGGCGATCAGCCATTCCTGAATCTAGGATAACCGGTCCTTCAGATCACTCGACTGGCTCAAAGCGTTGATCTCCACTGAGCTAATCGGTCTCACATAGCAAAACAAAACCCCTGACAGCGAAAGCTGACAGGGGTTTTGCGGTTCGACGCGCCCGTGAGGACGCGATTGGATTAGGCTTGGAGAGCTTCCTCTTCCTGCTCAGCCCCGCGACCCGCTGGACGTTCGGTCTCGACGAGCTCGAAGTTGCGGTGGGTGATGAAGCCGGTTCCGGCTGGGATGAGGTGACCCATGATGACGTTTTCCTTGAAGCCACGGAGGTAATCCGATTTGGCCAAGGTGGAAGCTTCGGTAAGAACACGGGTGGTGTCCTGGAAGGAAGCTGCCGAGATGAAGGATTCTGTTTCCAGAGAGGCTTTGGTGATGCCCAGAAGAACTGGCTCAGCTTCCGCTGGCTTACCACCCTCCTCAGAGACGCGCTCGTTTTCCTTATCGAAGGACGTGCGGTCCACCTGATCTCCCCAGAGGAACTCAGTGTCTCCCGTGTCGGTGATCTTCACCTTGCGGAGCATCTGACGAATGATGATCTCGACGTGCTTGTCATTGATTTCCACGCCTTGGGCGCGGTAAACTTCCTGAACTTCGTTGACGAGATGTTCACGCAGGGCTTGAGGGCCAAGAATCTCAAGGATTTCATGCGGCACGACAGGTCCGTCGGTGAGCTGATCTCCGCGATTCACAACGTCGCCATTGAAGACAAGGATGTGCTTGCTGCGAGGGATGAGATGTTCTTCCTGCTGACCAGACTTCTGATCAGTCACGATCACGCGGCGCTTACCACGAACCAGACCACCGATTTCAACCACACCGTCAATTCGGGCGATTTCACAGGCGTCTTTCGGTTTGCGGGCTTCGAAGAGTTCAGCAACACGTGGCAGACCACCGGTAATGTCCTTGGTCTTGCTGGCCTTTCGTGGCGTCTTGGCAAGTGTGGTTCCGGCTTCAACCTTCTCACCGTTTCTCACGCTGATGTGAGCTCCGGCTGGAATGGTGTAGCTGGCGAGAACTTCGTGCGTCTTGGCATTGGTGACGACCACCTGTGGGTGGAGATCTTCTTTGTGCTCAATAACGACGGTTTCTTCGTTGCCTGTAGATTCGTTTTTCTCCTTGGTGAAGGTGATACCAGCGATCATGTCGCGGAACTCGATCTTACCAGCCTTTTCAGTGATGATCGGCATGTTGTAAGGATCCCAGGTCACAACCTGCTCACCTTTCTTCACGGTAGCTCCATCGGGTTTAGCGATGATCGCACCAAGAACGAGCTTATGGCTTTCGAGTTCCTTACCGTCGTCGTCAATGATAGCAATGACGCCATTCTTCGTAAGAGCAATCCACTGACCTTCCGCAGTCTGCACCGTGCGGATATCTGTGTAGCGGATGGTTCCACTGGTCTTGACGTTGATGAAGGGCTGCTTGAAGCTGCTCATAGCGGCACCACCTACGTGGAAAGTACGCATGGTCAACTGAGTTCCTGGTTCACCGATGGACTGAGCGGCGACGATACCGACGGCTTCACCGATGCGGACGAGGCGGCTCGTGGCAAGGCTGAGGCCGTAGCACATGGCGCAGCAACCACGCTTGCTTTCGCAGGTGAGAACCGAACGGATCTTCAGTTTCTCAACACCCAGCTTGGAGAGATGGGCAGCTTCTTTTTCAAGAGCGAGCTGGTTGGCCGCAATGACAGTTTCCTTCGTGACAGGGTCGTGAATGGTCTCGCAGCTGGTGCGGCCATAGATACGCGTCTTGAGATCGACCACTTCTTCGTCACCTTGATAGATGGAGCAAAGAGTAATGCCGTTGACAGTTCCGCAATCCTCTTCGGTGACGATGACGTCCTGAGACACATCGACGAGCTTACGAGTCATGTAACCGGAGTCAGCCGTCTTCAGAGCCGTATCGGCAAGGCCTTTACGAGCGCCGTGAGTGGAGATGAAATACTCAAGCACGGTCAAACCTTCACGGAAGTTCGAAGTGATCGGACGTTCGATGATTTCTCCGGATGGCTTGGCCATCAGACCACGCATACCAGCAAGCTGCTTGATCTGAGTCTTGTTACCACGGGCACCGGAGGTGACCATGACGTAAAGCGGATTGTGATGCTTCTTGCCATCATTGTATTCCAGCGTGCGGAACACTTCGTCAGCAGTGGCGTCACCCGTTTGAGTCCAAACGTCAACGATCTTCTGGTAGCGCTCACCATGAGTGATGAGACCACGACGATAAAGTTTCTCGACGGCATCGACTTCCTTGTAGGCTTTTTCAAGACCGAGCTTCTTAGCGTCAGGAATGACCATGTCAGTGATCCCAATGGAGCAACCAGAGTTGGTAGCTTCACGGAAGCCGAGAGTCTTCAGACGGTCCAAGCAAGCAACCGTTTCTTTTTGACCCACGGTCTGGAAGCAGCGCCAGATGATGTCGGAGATTTGTTTCTTACCAACGGTGTTGTTGATGAAACCAAGCTTTGCAGGCCAGATCTCATTGAAACGGACACGACCGATGGTGGTCTCGATGAACGACTTGGTCGGATCACCGAAGGCGCGCTTCTCCTGTTGGTAGTCTGGATTGCGATAACGAATCTTGTCGTTCACACCAGCATGGCCTTCAGAAAGGGCAAATTCGACTTCAGATGGGTCGTTGTAAATTGGCAGACGCTCAAAGACATCAGCCTTCTTTTTCTCACCAAACTCACGCAGGTAAGTCAAGAAGTAGCAACCGAGAGGAATGTCCTGGGATGGGGTCAAGATTGGCTTACCGCTAGCTGGGCTGAACAAGTTGTTCGGCGCAAGCATGAGCAGGCGTGCTTCCAACTGAGCTTCCACAGAGAGTGGCACGTGAACGGCCATCTGGTCACCATCAAAGTCAGCATTGTAAGCACCGCAAACGAGCGGGTGCACACGGATGGCTTCGCCTTCGATGAGTTTTGGCTCAAAGGCTTGGATGGAAAGACGATGGAGTGTCGGAGCACGGTTCAGGAGAACTGGATGTCCCTTGGTGACTTCATCAAGAATGTCCCACACTTCAGGTGTGCGGCGCTCAATCATCTTCTTAGCGGAACGGACGGTGTGAACCAGACCCATTTCCTTCAAGCGACGAATGATGAAGGGCTCGAACAAGACGAGAGCCATCTTCTTCGGAAGACCACACTGATTGAGAGTGAGGTCTGGACCGATAACGATGACGGAACGGCCGGAGTAATCGACGCGCTTACCGAGAAGATTCTGACGGAAACGACCGGACTTGCCTTTCAGCATGTCAGAGAGGGACTTCAGCGGACGATTGCCTGCACCCGTTACTGGGCGGCCATGGCGACCGTTGTCGAACAAGGCGTCCACAGCTTCCTGCAACATGCGCTTCTCATTACGAATGATGACATCCGGTGTGCGCAGTTGGAGAAGGTTCTTGAGACGGTTGTTACGATTGATGACGCGACGATACAAATCGTTCAAGTCAGAGGTCGCAAAGCGGCCACCTTCCAGCGGCACCAGCGGACGAAGATCCGGAGGAATGACTGGAAGAACTTCCATGATCATGGCTTCTGGACGGCTGTGAGACTCAGCAAAGCCCTGGCAGAGCTTCAGACGCTTGGCCAGCTTCTTGCGAATCTGCTTGGACTTCGTCTTGGTCATCGCCTCTTCCAGTTCCTTGATGGCATCGGTAAGATTGATCCCACTGAAAATGTCACGGATGGCTTCAGCACCCATGCCAACGCGGAAGGCGTCTGCACCGTATTGTTCTTCTGCTTCACGAAGATCAACTTCTGTCAGCAACTGACCACGTTGCAGTGGCGTGCTGCCTGGCTCGATGACCATGTAGTCTTCATAATAGATGACGCGCTCCAGGGATCGGGCCGTCATATCCAGCATCAGACCGATGCGTGAAGGCATGCATTTGTAAAACCAAATGTGAGTCACTGGCACAGCGAGTTCGATGTGGCCCATGCGCTCACGACGGACACGGGAGAGTGTCACTTCGACGCCGCAGCGATCGCAGATAACGCCCTTATGCTTAATGCGCTTGTATTTACCGCAAGCACACTCCCAGTCACGGGTCGGTCCAAAGATACGCTCGCAGAAGAGGCCGCCCTTTTCTGGTTTGAACGTACGGTAGTTAATGGTTTCAGGGTTCTTGACTTCTCCAGAACTCCAGGAGCGGATACGATCCGCCGAGGCGATACAGATCGACACAGAGTCGAACTCCTCACCGGTGGGTTTCTCCCCGAAGATTTCTTTCAAGCTCGCGTCAGCATTCATAGACATAGATTTGAAGCGTTAAGGTTTGTGATTCAGGGTTGGGATTAGAGACCTGCGGTAAAGCGTTCAAGCACTTCGACATCCGCATCTTGGGTTGCACGTTTATGCACTCTCACGTCGAGACCGAGTGACTGCATTTCTTTAATGAGAACGTTGAAGGACTCTGGAGTGCCAGCTTCCAGCGAGTTATCGCCTTTGACGATTTGCTCGTAGATGCGTGTGCGGCCCTGAACGTCATCCGATTTCACCGTCAGGAGTTCCTGAAGGGTGTAAGCGGCACCGTAGGCTTCGAGAGCCCAGACTTCCATTTCCCCGAAGCGCTGGCCACCGTATTGGGCCTTACCGCCGAGAGGCTGCTGCGTCACGAGAGAGTAAGGTCCGACAGCGCGTGCATGGATCTTATCAGCGACAAGATGTCCGAGTTTCAGCATGTAGATGTAACCAACAACGACATCGAGATTGAAGGCATCACCTGTGCGTCCGTCATAGAGAGTCGATTTGCCATTGAGGCCCATCCACTCATAACCAGGAGTCTTCTTGGCGTCCTTAATGTATTCCATGATCTTAGTTTCAGGGATACCATCGAAGACGGGTGTAGCGATCTTCAGACCCAGAGCCTTGCAAGCAAGACCCAAGTGGGTTTCAAGAACCTGACCAACGTTCATTCGTGAAGGCACCCCAAGAGGATTCAAGACGATGTCCACTGGCGTTCCATTTTCAAGGAACGGCATGTCTTCTTCCGGAACAATGGTAGCGACAACGCCCTTGTTTCCGTGACGACCGGCCATCTTATCACCAACGCTCAGCTTACGCTTGCTGGCGACGAAAACGCGAACCTGTTTGACAACACCGTCAGCGGCTCCGTCTTCACTGGTTTCAATCCGGTCGAGGTTACGCTCACGTTCCATGTCGGCATCAGCAAACTTCTGCTCGAAGCTCTGAATGATGTCGAAGATCTTGTTACGGATCGGGCTAGGATCGATTTCGATGGAGTCATAAGTCTCAGCCAACTTGCGAAGCAGAGTCTTGGTGATTTTCTTGTTCGAACCGATGATGATTTCACCGGTCTGGCCGTTAACGACATCGAGAGGGATCTTCTCATTGAGAAGGATGTCGCTGAGCTTCTCGGTGAGCTGCTCGGTGAGATCTTCCTTCTTCGTGCGGTAGTCTTCTTCGATCTGCTTGATCTGCTTCTTGGCTTCAGCAGGCGAAAGCTTCTCTTTCTCGCCGGCATTGATGCCACCGCGCTGAGCCAGCTTGACGTCCATGACGATTCCAGTGCAACCCGAAGGAACGCGCAGAGAGGTGTCTTTAACGTCAGCGGCTTTCTCACCAAAGATGGCGCGCAAGAGGCGCTCTTCTGGGGCAAGTTCAGTCTCAGACTTCGGGGTGATCTTACCGACGAGGATATCGCCAGGCTTCACTTCAGCACCGATGCGGACGACGCCGTCTGCATCAAGGTTCTTCAGAGCTTCATCACCAACATTCGGGATATCACGAGTGATTTCTTCAGGTCCGAGCTTTGTATCACGTGCAATGACATCGAAGTCTTCGATGTGGATGGATGTGTAGATGTCTTCTTTAGAAACACGACGGCTGATGACGATCGCATCTTCGAAGTTGTAACCATTCCAAGGCATGAAGGCGACGAGCACGTTCTTGCCAATGGCGAGTTCACCCTGATCGGTACAAGGACCGTCAGCGATGACGTCACCCTTTTTGATCTTCTGGCCGCGCTTCACGAGCGGACGCTGATTGATGCAGGTTCCTGCATTGGAGCGGCCGAACTTGCGCAGAGGATAAACAAACGTCCCCTTCTCAGGGTCGGTTTGACAGGACTTGATCGGATCAGCCAGGAAGACTTTGTCCGAGACAGGAAGGGAACCATCTTTGGTGATGATGATCACGTCAGCCGTCGCTGTGGCGACGATGCCAGCGGCATCACAAACAACCACAGCACGAGAATCACGAGCGGTTTTGCCTTCCATGCCAGTGCCCACAAGTGGAGCTTCGGCTTCGAGAAGAGGCACGCCCTGACGTTGCATGTTCGAACCCATGAGGGCCCGGTTAGCATCATCGTGCTCTAGGAAAGGAATCAAGTTAGCAGCAATGGAGACGAGCTGCTTCGGAGAGACGTCCATGAGAGTCGGCTTCGAAGGCTCGACTTCCAGGAAGTCACCGCGATAACGCACGGTCACTTTTTCGCCAATGAAGTTCCCTTTTTCGTCAAGGCGGTTATTGGCCTGAGCGATGTGGTGGTTCTCTTCTTGGTCAGCCGTGAGATACTCGATCTTATCAGCCACGACACCATCTTTAACCGGACGGTAAGGCGTTTCAATGAAACCGAATTCATTGATGCGAGCATAAGTGCCCAGGGAGTTAATCAGACCGATGTTCGGACCTTCGGGAGTCTCAATCGGGCAAATACGACCGTAGTGAGAAGGATGAACGTCACGAACTTCGAAACCAGCGCGGTCACGATTCAGACCACCAGGTCCAAGTGCGGACAGACGACGCTTGTGGGTCAGCTCAGCGAGTGGGTTGATCTGATCCATGAATTGGCTCAGCTGACTGCGACCAAAGAAGTCACGCACCACGGCGGAAAGCGCCTTTGGATTGACCAGCTTTGCCGGAGTCATGGTGTCCATGTTCACATCAAACAAGGTCATGCGCTCTTTCACCAGACGCTCCGTGCGGGCGAGGCCCACGCGGCATTGGTTGGCGAGCAATTCACCCACGGCACGCACACGGCGGCTACCAAGGTGATCAATATCATCAAGAAGACCTTCACCAGCGCGAAGCTTGAAGAGGTAACTCATGGCGGTGATCACGTCGTTGGCATCCAGGATGCGCATATCGCTATCAGTCTTCAGCGCCAGTTTTTGATTGATCTTGTAACGGCCCACGCGAGTGAGGTCATAGCGCTTTGGATCAAAGAAGAGGCGTTTCACGAGTGCGCGTGCATTCGGGATCGTCGGTGGATCGCCTGGGCGCAGACGACGATAGATTTCCTTCAAGGCTTCATCTTCATCCTTGGCTGGATCTTTGCGCAGAGACGTGATGATCAGATCGTCCTGTGAGGCGGTGACAACTTTGATCGTCTTGTGCCCCAACTGAATGAGCTGACGTAAAACACCTGCGGTGAGCGGCTCATAAGCACGGGCAACGATAAGCTCACCGTCAAGAATGTCGCGGAAGAGCAGCTTCGTGGCGATTTCCTCTTCGCTCAGGCCTTCCTTGAGCTTCATGTCCTCGATGTTGTAGAACAACTTCAGGATATCCTCGTCCTTCGAGTAACCAATAACGCGGAGAAGCGTTGTTGCCAAGAACTTGCGACGACGACGACGGCGATCGAGGTAAACGTAAAGAAGATCGTTCGTATCGAACTGAACTTCCAACCAAGTTCCACGGTCAGGGATGATACGGAAGCCATAGAGCCAGCGACCATTCAGATGCTGGCTGCTTTCAAAGCAAATACCAGGGGAGCGGTGCAGCTGGCTGACAACCACACGCTCAGCGCCATTGATGACGAAAGTCCCGCGATCGGTCATGAGTGGGATTTCTCCCATGTAAACGCGCTCCTGCTTGGCACCAGCTTCGTCCTTCAGTTCAAAGGTCACATAAATAGGTGCACTGTAAGTTTCCGCTTCACGGATAGCTTCCAGAGAATTCAGCTTCGGATCGCCGATCTCGTAGACGACGAAATCAAGGGTCATCTTCTGATCATAACTTTCGATCGGAAAGACTTCTTTGAAGACAGCTTGCAGGCCCACTTCCTTACGCTTGGAGGGGAGGACGTTTTTCTGGAGGAAATCCTCATAAGAGCGGAGCTGAATCTCGATAAGATTCGGTGGCTCGGCTACTTCGTGGATCTTGCCAAAGTTGGTGCGCTGGGACATAAGCAAGTTGGGGAGGCTACTGGATGGCGTTGGCTGTGAGGTTGTGGAGCATTGGCTCCACGGGAAAAAGGAGGTCTAAAGATCAGGCGGCCAGCCCGATCATCAGATTCTCCGATGTAGAAATAACGAAACGAGAGCACGGACGACTGTCCAAGCTCAAGTGATTGGGGGAAATATACGACTGCCAAGCCCCGTGAGACACCCCAGCCAACGAAGAAACTTCGAGGGTGCAGGTGGAAACGGGAGAAATTGCGGGCATGTCGGGACTAAACTTTTGCAAAAACGGGACATTAACAGTTCCTTCAGCCGTGTGCCGCCACAAGGACGGCACACGGGAAAGAATGAAGAGATTATTTGATCTCCACTTTGGCGCCAGCAGCTTCCATCTTTTTCTTGATTTCGTCTGCTTCTTCCTTCTTGCAACCATCTTTGAGAAGTTGCGGTGCGCTCTCAACGAGCTTCTTAGCTTCGGCAAGTCCGAGACCTGCGACGATGCCACGCACTTCTTTAATGACGCCAATCTTATTGGAACCAGCATCAGTCAGGAAGACGTCAAATTCGGTCTTCTCTTCGACAACAGCAGCAGCAGCACCACCACCAGCGGCAGCAGCAGCGACTGGAGCAGCGGCGCTAACGCCCCACTTAGTCTCGAGAGATTTTACAAGGTCAGCAACTTCCATGACAGTTAAGCCACTCAGTTCTTCAACGATTTTATTCAGGTCAGCCATAGTATTTTGTCGGTGTCGCCGATTGCCGAAGCATCGGTTGGTTTAAGAGCAAAAGCTTTTGCTCCGGCGAGGAACCATTGGGTGTTTTTATGTTCAGGCCTTTGGGGGGCCATCTATTCAAAGGGTTTAAATTAAGCGGGGGTTGCTTCAGCTTCAACAGGAGCAGCTTCAGCAGCTGGAGCTTCAGGAGCCGCCTCGGCAGCTGCTGCTTCGGGTTCTGCGGCTGGTTTAGCACCACCGAGCTCAGCTTTAGCGTTAAGCACGCGAGCAAGAGCAGAGGCAGGTCCTTGAAGGACGCCCAACAGAGTGGCGAGGAGCACTTCGCGAGAAGGCAGATCAGCCAGAGTCTGGATCGTCTTGATGTCGAGGAGATTGCCATCGAGAACACCACCCTTCATCACTGGTTTAGTGAACTCAGCGGTGAAGTTTTTGAGGATTTTGGCGGTGCCACAGACATCTTTTTCACCGGTTACAAAGGCGCTTTGGCCTGTCAGGTGAACAGCAAGCTCTGCAGGGTAGTTGGCCTTTTCAGTGGCTTTCTTAACCAAGTTGTTCTTGAAGACGTGGATCTCTGCACCCACGGCGCTGAGGCGCTTGCGGAGCTCAGAGAATTTGTCTACCTTCAGCCCGGTGTAATCCACGACAAAGAGGAATGGTGAGGCGTTTACCCGCTCAAGCAGGTTATCGATCATTAATGATTTTTCAGCTTTCATGATTCAGGTCCTCCGTGATTACAGTTTGATGTACTTGGACACGTCAATGCGCAAGGCAGGTGACATGGTCGAAGCGAGGGTGATGCTTTGAACGTATTTACCGCGGGCCGATGCAGGCTTGGCACGCACGATGGCGTCAATAAGAGCGCTACCGTTTTCGGCGAGGGCAGCGACATCAAAGGCAACTTTGCCAATTGTCGTGGCGATGTTGCCATTCTTGTCGAGCTTAAAGTCAACACGACCGGCTTTAACGGCTTTCACCGCGCCACCTGTATCGTCTGTCACCGTGCCGGTTCTTGGGTTTGGCATCAGACCGCGAGGTCCGAGCTGCTTACCGAGTTTACGAACTTCGGTCATGGCCGCTGGAGTGGCGATGGCGACATCAAAGTCCATCACGCCATCCTTGATCTTGGCAATGAGATCCTCATATCCGACGACTTCAGCACCAGCTGCCTTGGCAGCTTCTGCAGCAGCGCCGACGGCGAAGACGGCCACACGGACAGTCTTACCTGAGCCGTGGGGAAGTGGGCAAGTGCCACGAACCATTTGGTCGCCCTTCTTCGGGTCAACACCCATGTGGAAAGACAGGGTCACAGTTTGGTTAAACTTCGTTCCTGGCAGCTTGCGGACCAGTTCAGCGGCCTCCTCAAGCGTGAAGGTTTTTCCCGCCGGAACCATCTCGGCGGCTTTCTTGTAGCGTTTGCTTCGGATTTGCATGTTTGTGTTGCAGTGCTTTCGAACGGAATCCCGTTCTCCTGCGGTTGGTGTTAGTCGATGATTTCGATGCCCATTTGACGGGCTGTTCCTGCCATGATGCGGGAACCGCGCTCAAGGTCAGTCGTATTGAGGTCGGCCATCTTCATCTTGGTCGCTTCGAGAAGCTGTGCCTTGGTGATTTTAGCGACTTTCTTCTTGGCTGCTTCGCCAGAACCAGAGGCGATATTCGCAACCTTCTTGAGAAGATTGGAAGCCGGTGGTTGCTTGGTGATAAAGGTAAAGCTCTTGTCTTTGTAAACCGTGATCACGGTCGGCAGGACATCGCCACCAGCCTTTTGGGTCGCAGCGTTGAACTCTTTACAGAATGCCATGATGTTGACACCAGCCTGACCGAGGGCAGGACCGATTGGCGGGGCGGGATTAGCAGCGCCAGCTTTGATCTGGAGCTTGATGAGTTTGACGATTTCTTTGGCCATGGGTATTGTTCGCTTGCTTGAGATTTGAGTTTTGCCTGATCAGGTGAGATGAGGCATTCGTGATTACTGTTCTGCTTTTTCCACCTGCCAGTATTCCAGATCCACCGGAGTAGAGCGTCCGAAGATGTTGACCGAAACACGCAGCACGCCGCGTTCTGGATCGATTTCTTCAATGGTCCCAGTCTGACTTTCGAAGGGACCGTCGGCGACACGAACCGTGTCACCCACATTGAAGGCTATTTTCGGTACGACGCTTTCATCTTTATCACGAACCTGGGCCAGCATACCATCCACTTCGCGCTGACGCATCGGGATGGGGTGATCTTTGGTTCCAGCAAAATTAAGAACACCGTCGGTTTCCTTCACGAAATACCAGGTGCGGTCAACGAGGCGATTGTGCTCATCGAGCAGATTGCAGTTGGCGATCACGTAACCAGGGAAGAATTTGCGGTCACTTTCTGACTTCTTGCCATTCTTCACTTCAGAGACTCGCTCTGTAGGAACGAGCACTGCATAAATGTAGTCACCCATCTCCTCTGTCTGGATGCGGCGGAGCATGGAATCACGGACTTTGTTTTCAAAGCCTGAACGTACGTGAATAACGTACCATTGATCGCGAGGGGCAGGGATAGCTCCCATAGAATGGTGGGGGTGACTGAGGGGGTTGGAGACGGATGAGTCCTTTTACAGACGGGTCGCAAAATCAGTTAGGGCATTGAAGGCCCAACGAAAAGCAGTGTCAAAAAACGCGACAAAACCACCGAGCAGCAGCATCGCAATGAAGACCACAATCGTGGAGTCGATCAACTCTTTATACTTGGCAAAACCCTTTTCTTTCGGGTCCCAAGGCCAGTTGGCTTTCTTCATCTCGAGGACAACCTCGTTCCAGTAGGCGAATATGCGGCTCATGTGTGCGTTTGACGGAAATATCTGAATGGGACGTTATCCGCTTTAAGAAGGATGGCAGGCCAGGAGGGACTCGAACCCGCAACCAACGGTTTTGGAGACCGCTACTCTACCAATTGAGCTACTGACCTATGTGTTTCCTTCTTCGAGCAGATTGACTGCAAATTAACATTTGTAAAGTTTACTTTTGGCGGAGGCACCCGCCGTGAACTCTGGCGCACAGAATTCACGGCGGACCTACGACAATCGAAACGTTACAGTGTGGATTAGCCAATGTCGGACACACGTCCGGCACCAACCGTCTTACCACCTTCGCGAATAGCGAAGCGAATGGTCTTTTCCATGGCAACAGGAACGATGAGCTCAACAGAGATCGATACATTGTCACCAGGCATCACCATTTCAACACCCTCGGGGAGGGTCACGCTACCAGTCACGTCCGTTGTGCGGAAGTAGAACTGTGGGCGGTAGTTGTTGAAGAAAGGCGTATGACGGCCACCTTCGTCCTTGGAGAGAACATAGATCTCAGCCTTGAACTTCATGTGTGGCTTCACGGAACCGACCTTAGCAATCACCTGGCCGCGCTCAACGTCTGTCTTTTTCACACCACGAAGCAGGAGACCCACGTTATCGCCAGCACGACCTTCGTCGAGCAGCTTGCGGAACATTTCGATGTCCGTAACGGTGGTTTTGATGGTGTCACGGAGGCCGACGATTTCGACTTCAGACATTTTCTTGCAGATACCGCGCTCGATACGACCGGTGCAAACAGTTCCGCGACCTTCGATCGCGAAGACGTCTTCGACTGGCATCAGGAAGTCCTGATCGATCGGACGCTCAGGCAGCGGGATGTAGTTATCCACAGCTTCCATGAGCTTGAGGATGTTTCCGCGTTGTTCTTCGTCACCTTCGAGAGCCTTGAGGGCAGAACCCTTGACAATCGGGATGTCATCACCTGGGAAATCATATTTGGAAAGGAGGTCACGAACTTCCATTTCGACGAGGTCGAGAAGCTCTGCGTCATCCACCATGTCAACCTTGTTCAGGAAGACCACGATAGCTGGCACACCCACCTGACGAGCGAGCAGAATGTGCTCACGAGTCTGTGGCATTGGGCCGTCAGCAGCGGAGCAAACAAGGATCGCGCCGTCCATCTGGGCAGCACCGGTGATCATGTTCTTCACATAGTCAGCGTGTCCTGGGCAGTCCACGTGGGCGTAGTGGCGGTTGTCAGTCTGGTACTCAACGTGAGCTGTATTGATGGTGATACCGCGTGCCTTTTCTTCAGGAGCGGCGTCGATTTCATCATACTTCTTAGCGGTGGCGAAACCCTTGGTAGCCAAGGTGGTCGTGATCGCTGCGGTGAGTGTAGTTTTGCCGTGGTCAACGTGGCCAATCGTGCCGATGTTGACGTGCGGCTTGTTGCGTTGGAATGCTTCTTTAGCCATGATGGGATGAGTTTTTTGCGCTTATTGTCAGTTTCGTTTGTCGTGTAACGGAGAGACCAAGGCATGTCATCGCTGGAGCTGTTGGAGGGATTTGAACCCTCGACCTCGTCCTTACCAAGGACGTGCTCTACCACTGAGCTACAACAGCATTGACCGGCGGCGACCCGCAGAGGGATCTCCTCCTCTTTCGACAAGAAAACCGAGGTACAGGACACGCAAGACATGGGTCTTTGGTGAGTACACCTCGGCTTTTTTCCGAAAAAGTGGAGGCGAAACTAGGGCGTGACGAGTTGATGTCAAAGATTATTTCCGAAATGAAGAAGTTTCCTCAAACTTCTTTTTCTTTCATTTCAGCCCACAGACCCACCCTGCCCGCGCCTTCAAGGTCCAAAATATCTCAAAATCAATCTTTTCCAGTTCTTCGAAGACCTATCCTCCAGAAGGACGGCAGTCACACTGCCTCTGTTGATCTCACTAAAAATTCCATTTTTTTTCATTCCCCGCCTTTTGCACGACCGTTTGTCGATCAGCGATCAGACCCTTGATCTCCATTCGGGAAATAGGCTCTTACCACTCTATTAATTTGGTCCCGCTGGGGATCAATTCCTCAATTCGCGATCTTTCTTGAACGAAGGCTGAGCGTTTTGGCCATGACAAGAAACTTTAACCCTCTTCTTAATAGAATATGTCTTCACGCTGCTTCATAGCCGCACTCTCTGGATCACGCAGAACCCGCGCGACTTTCATGATCTCCTCAGGGACTTCATGAGCGGCAGACTTCTCAAGTTCGACCAAACCAAGTTGATATCCTTCCTTCTTACGCACGAGGACAGGGCATGAGTGGGAACTGCCGAACTTGATCGACCCATTGCGCGCTATGCGTCCTAGTCGTTTGCCACCGCTCTTGCGTGGGGTGACGCGGGACTCATCGGCGCAACGCGCAGACCAAGTAGAGACGCCTGCGCTGCATAGAACTCATGCACGAAGCCTTCTCTATTAAGAGCGGGTAGTTTTTGCGAAGCTACCTTCGACCGGATTAGCGCAGCTGCTGAATTACCCGTTTCTCGACACATTGCCCATTGTCATCAGCCGCAGCCGCTCGTTACAACCGATATTTACTGCACGCGCAGTCAACCTTCATCATCAAGACTGAAACGCAGACTCCAACCGTCATGTCCTCATAAGAGTTCTCGATGTGTTCCATTGGCGCTTTGGCCGCAGCATCCTGACAGAGCCATTTTTTAATCTAGATTCAGGAATGGCTGACCGCCGATTTGCATCCGTCATTGATTCCACAAGGCTTTTCGCCTCTCGGGCGGTGTCACCCAAGACACAGCCGCTTCGAGTCGAAGAAGCCTTGTGAAACCAAGCCCTGACGCAACTCAACGAGCTTCCATTCCCGGATCTAGCAGACAATCCGCGGGGCGTGGGATGTGGAACGAAGAGTAACTTTGACCGTATGAGTCGGAGACAAAAACAAAGCAACAGGAGACTCAAATTTACAGGAAAACAGAAAGACATGATTTACAGGTCAAAACCCATTCCTATTCATCCTGTTTTCCTGTGAATCCTGTGATTAGAAGCTCGAATCACGAACAGTCTCATATCATCCATGGCGCGCGAAACAGCGCGTAACTCTAGGGCAAGTTAGTCGGGAGGTTTAAACATCCGATATCACGACCCACCCAACCTTCGCTGGCAGCAGCCAATCGAAGCTTGATCCAAGAAAGTAAGATCAGCACGAAAATCTACCGGCAAGGCTGCTGTTAGGCAGTCAGCCAAAGGGCCATTGACTCCCAGCGCCATGAGTTCACCGAAGATGCTGTCAACGCCACTAATTAACAACACGGCCAACAGCACCTGCGTCGAAAGGTTTAAACCAGCCGCTCAAACAACGACAAGCAACTGCACAGACCTGAATTCAAGGTCGGCATTCGCGAACAAAGAGAGAGATGGCGCGAGCTCCAGAAGAGATGAAATTGAGCTTGAAGCGCCTGAAAACCAAAGATCTAAAAACTAACCGTAGACCTCCAATAAAGCGGAAATTCACCAACCACGCCCCACTAGGAAACAGGAACCAAGACAGAACTTCCAGTTAGGGGTTTAGCCCAAAAAGCAGCCCATTTAAACAGCCCTGCAGCACCCGTTTCAAGAACCGTATAACCAAAACCACTATAAAAATTGAAAGAGTCATCAAAAACAGCCGGATTTTTCTATGATAAAAATAACAAATATTGAAAATGTTAACCTATCTTTATTATCTTCGACCAAATCTCGCCTTGGAATCCTCAATGTTAAGTAAAAACCTTAGAATTATAGCTATTAGGACTGGCGGTCTCTATGCTTTCATTCTTCGATCGATTGTTTGCCAAACTCGTGTCGTTTTATTTCGTTCATTATGTGGTGTTCATCTCTATTTCGAGCCGATCCAAGCAGTCTTAACAATGGCCTGAATTTAAAAAAACTTAAGGATTAAGCGTGAAGCGCGGATCCAGAATGGCGTTTTAATAGCCACTATAATTTTGATAATGGGGTAACATCAAAAGAATAGGAGTAACCCTATTTACACTTTGTAATAGAGTCTTGAACCACTGTAATCTTTAGAACCGAACAACGGCACAACCCACAGTGATTACAAATATTATAGGATCAAATCAGCGCAGCAAGTCGCAGTGCCCCTGCGATCATGAACGTTCTAGTTGCGATTCTAGACTCTGCATCAGTGGCAATGAGTTACCTGCTACCGGGACTAAGTTTCATGCATGTAATCTTGATCATCATAGTCGTGGACTTGCTTTGATTTCCTTACTGGCGGTCTTCTGCATCGGGCAAAGCGCTCAAGCGCAATTCATTCTTCCAGAGAAAGAGGCTCCTGTCACAGAGGCTCAATTGATTGCCGAAGGTGAAGCAGCTTCGCTCTTGCGCACTCTCAAGGGAGTGACGATACCGGCACCGGCGAACCTCTCTGAGTTTGTCAGAGATCGACAAGCCGCCATCGCACTCGGTAAGGCCTTATTCTGGGATATGCAGATCGGCAGTGATGGGATCACTTCCTGCGCCACCTGCCATTTTCACGCTGGAGCCGATAGCCGCAACGTCAACACCCTGGCTCCGGCGCTGCTACAAACCAATGGTCAGCATCAGCCAAATCCAGACAACCAGATCGGACTGGGAGCCAATTATGCCCTCAAAGCCTCTGACTTCCCTTTCCACAAAGTTTCCAATGCGAATGACCGTCATTCCCGCGTCATTGCCGACAGCAATGACATCGTCGGTTCCCAGGGAGTCATGAATGAACAGTTTGTTCAGATCGTGCCCCGCCGGGCTGAGGAGACACGCAAGACCCTTCCTGACAACGCTTATCAAGTGAATGGCGTCAACACTCGTCGAGTTGCCCCTCGCAATTCGCCATCCGTCATCAACTCGGTGTTTTATCTACGCAATTTTTGGGATGGTCGCGCGCAGGATGTCTTCAATGGCGTCAACCCATTTGGGGCACGTGATCCGGACGCCTATGTTCTGCAAGCAAGCACGCCGACTCAAATGGCAGAAGTGCAAGTTCGTCTGCGCTACTCCAGTCTGGCCTCCCAGGCTGTCGGGCCGCCGCTTAGCGATCTCGAAATGTCCGCTTCTGGCCGCTCCTTTGCCGATCTTGGCAAAAAAATACTCAGCCTGCGCCCGCTCGCTCGACAGACCGTGCATCGTGAGGACAGCGTTTTTGGATCCATGGTGCATTCCTCGGGCAAGGGCCTCCTGAGCGCCAGTTACAAACTCATGATCGAAAAAGCCTTCCAACCGATCTGGTGGCAGGGCGTGAACTGGGTGGAAATGACCGCCAGTGGCACACCGCTGCTGATCAAGACTCCTCAGAACCCCACAGCCAAGCAGTTCAATCACATGAGCTGGAATTTTGCTCTCTTCTTTGGTTTGGCGATTCAAATGTATGAATCCACCCTGGTTTCCGACGACTCCCCATTCGACCGCTACTCTGAGGGTTCTGAATCCGCTCTGACAGCGCAGCAAAAGCGCGGCCTGGCGATCTTCAAAGGCAAGGCTAAGTGTGCCGCCTGCCACAACGGCCCTGAATTCTCCGCTGCCACCGTTTCGCAGCTTGATAAAATCGAAGCTCCGCAGCCAACCGAACCTGAGGTTGAGCCTGCTGGCGAGCTTGAGATTCAGCAGCCTGACACGACCACCGTAAGCTCAAGCATTCCAGACCGCATCGAGCGCATGGTCTTTGCCTCCCCTTCGCCCAAAGCCGACGCCTCAGGCATGGTCAACACCACTGGCCGCCACGTCGTCTATGACAATGGTTTCTACAACATTGGCGTGCGTCCTTCCCATGAGGATCTTGGCATCGGAGCCAATGATCCGTTTGGCAATCCTCTGGCTGAATCCCGCTTGTTCTATGCTGGCAAGCTTCCGGAGTTTGGTCTGCCACTGCCCTTTTTCACCGCTGACAAGCACTACGCCCCTTCCGCCGATGGCTCCTTCAAAACGCCTTCACTGCGCAATGTCGAACTGACCGCACCTTACTTCCACAATGGCGGCCAGCTCACCCTGCGTCAGGTGATCGACTTCTACAATCGCGGCGGAGACTACCGTGATGAGAACATCGCTGACATTCCCACCGACATCACCGATTTAGGGCTTACCCCATCGGAAAAGGAAGCCCTCGTCGCCTTCATGATCAGCCTGACCGATGCCCGGGTCAAATTTGAGCAAGCTCCCTTTGATCACCCGCAGTTATTCGTGCCGAACGGGCACCCCAAAACGGCCGATGGCGGCGTCCAAATAGACGCACAAGGCCGCGCGCTGACCACTTTCCTGGAAGTCCCGGCCGTAGGCCGCAACGGAGGACCAGGAACCCCCAATTTCTCACTAAACTAGCCTAATCACAACACCGACATCCCCTGGCCGTCACCCGATTGCCCCGCGGATGTCCCGCCCACCACTCTCCCAAACCTACCCCCCAAACCCGCGATAACGCACCAACAGCCAAAAAAAGAAATGAATAACGACCACCGTAGTCCATCAACCAACCGCCGTGATTTCCTCAAAAAAGGATTCGGCGCTGTTGCAGGCACCTCCTTGTTCAGCATCGGGAATCCTTCCCGCGCTGACGTCCCTCTCGACATCCCTTCTTCCACGTTCAAAGGAGCCATTTTAAACTCAGCCGTTCCACGCTGGACGGATGAGATGCCTCGTCACCAGTGGGTGCCACCTTGCGGCACAGGCAGCGAGCCAGCGGACTACAAGGGCGTTGGAGTCGGTGACGTCTTCCACGGCGTCGCCCCTGAGTGGAATCTCGACGTGCGTCGCAAAGACATCCCACAGATCCCAGAAGAAGAGTGGAGCAAGTTCCCCACGCAGTATTACGGCATGTGCGCCGAAACGGCCAGCATGAAGATCCTGCCCACAAAAATGGGACTCAATACGCCCCTCTGGCGCTGGTGCGGTAAAAAACCAGGCGGCGCTGGAAACATCCTCCTGCCTGAGTTCCGCTTCCGCATTGGTCAGCCAGCCTTGGTTCGTATCAACAACGAGCTGCCGGAAGAAACAGGCGTTCACATGCACGGTGGTCACTGGCCGAGCCACTCGGACGGCCACGCCTCCTTCTTCATCCTGCCAGGTGAAACGCGCGACTACTACTACCCGAACGTTCTGCCACGCACCGAGAAAGGTGAGGCCGACGTCTCCGAAAGTCCATCCAGCATGTGGTTCCATGACCATGCGCAGGACATGACCGCCGTTCACGTCGCTCGTGGCATGGTCGGCACTTGCAAAGGCTTTGACGATCTTGAACTGGCGCTCATCAAGCGTGGTGTTCTCCCGGGGATCCGCGGCTTGTCGGATGTCGGTCCAGAATACCGCAATCCTTACGATGAGTATCTCTCCTTCACCGACCGCGTCTTCACGCAAACCGGCGAAGCCTGGTATGACTCCAACAGCCACAACGGTTACATCGGTAACATCGAAACCGTCAATGGTTGTGCTTATCCCAAGATGACGGTTGAAGCGCGTAAATACCGCTTCCGTCTGCATGGTGCCTCCACGGCCCGCTGGCGCCGCATCCGTGTGGCAGATGCCTCCGGTGCCACCATCAACTTCCTGCACATCGGCCATGATGCCTGGCTCTTCGACCGCGCACAGAACAGCCAATGCGTGCTGATCTCCCCCGGCGCACGTTCGGACATCATCATCGACTTCTCCAAGTTCCAACCAGGCACCCAGCTCTTCATCGAAAACATCCTTGAACAGGATAAAGGTGTCGGACCGCGCGGAACCTTGGAGTCCGAAAACGGCGACGTGGTGAGAGGCAAACCTGCGTTCACCCATCAGCTTATGCGCTTTGACGTGGTCGCCAGAAATCTCGCCCATGCAGACGCCTCCATCGCTGTCAACACGGCCCTGCGTCCACACGTGAAGATTCTCGACTCTGAAATTGCGGCCCGCCGCACCTTCAAGTTCGAGCGCAAAAACGGCGCCTGGGCCATGAATGGTGGCTTCTATGACGAGCACGTCGCCAACGCCTGCCCAACTCTGGGCTCCGCTGAAGAGTGGACGCTCACCAACAGCTCCGGCGGTTGGTGGCACCCGATCCACATTCACTTGGAGTCCCATCAGCAAGTGATGAACCTGACCACCGGGAAGGTTCCACCTTATTATGACACCCAGAAGCAGGACGTCTGCAAACTTGGACCTAATTCGAGCATCACCGTCCGCATGAAGTTCCGCACCTTCAAAGGCCCGTTTGTCTTCCATTGCCATAACAATGAGCATGAAGACTTCGAGATGATGAACCAGTTCGATCCGCGTGCCGTGGGTAGCCTTACCCCGCAGCCGCCCCAGCAGTTCTTCCCGTAAGACTGACGGTTAGCTGACAACCCACTCCGCAGGGAGCCCTGCTCCCTGCGGAATTTCTCAAAAGCCCTCACCCTCACTACCACCCTATGTTTATGAGCTCATCCTCCAACGAAAAATCATCCTCCGCCGAAGTCAGCCGCCGTTCTTTCGTCAAGACCGCGACCGCAGCCGCTGGAGCCAGTGTTTTTAACATTGGAAGCTCCGCGCAGGCCAACGTGCCACTGCCCATTCCCGGCAGCAATTTCAAAGGTGCTATTGAAAACACCGCGATTCCGCGTTGGCAGGATGAGTTACCCACTCTGAACCACATCACTCCACTCAGCTCGGGCAGCGTGCCTGCTCAGTATGGTGATGTCGGCGTTGGCAAAGTCTTCCACGGAGTCGCTCCCGAATACTTTGATCATCCGGCCTCCTGGGATCAGATGCCCACGCAATATTACCACATGTGCGCTCAGGCAGCCTTTGCCGAAATGCTGCCCAAGTCGATGGGCTTAAAGACGCCTGTCTGGGCCTACCGCGGCGTGGATGCTAACGGTGCTCAAATCATCGCTCCGCAGTTCCGCTTTCGCATCGGATGTCCAGCCGTGGTTCGCTTCGAAAACACGCTGCCTGAAGAACTGAGCGTTCACATGCATGGTGGTCACTGGCCGAGCCATTCGGACGGGCACCCTTCCTTCTTCACCCTCCCTGGGGAAAAGCGGGATTACTACTATCCGAATGTTCTGCCGTTGATCCCAGGCAGCGATGAGCCGGACATTTCAGAAGCGCCATCCACCCTGTGGTATCACGACCATGCCGCAGACATGACGGCGGTTCATGTGAACCGTGGCCTCGCCGGCAGCGCCAAATGCTTTGATGACCTGGAGCTGAATTTGATCCGTGAAGGCATTCTGCCAGGCATTCGTGGAGTCTCTGACATCGGACCCGCCTATGACAATCCCTATGACATGTATCTCACGGTCGGGGACCGAGTCTTTACCCAACAAGGGGCCATCTGGTATGACTCCAACAACCACAATGGCTACATCGGCAATGTCGAATTGGTCAATGGCAAGGCCTACCCACGTCTGAAAGTGGAAGCCCGCAAGTATCGCTTTCGCATCAGCGGCGGCTCCAGCGCCCGCCATCGCCGCTACCGCCTGAGCAACAACGCCAGCTTCCTGCGCATCGGCAATGACTCAGTCCTGTTCCCGCAGCCACAGCGCACACAAGCCATCTTGATGTCGCCCGGCAAACGTGCCGACATCATTGTTGACTTCTCGAAGTATCGTCCAGGCACCAAGATCTATTTGGAAAACATCCTCGAGCAAAAAGGCGGACGTGGCCCCGAGGGCAAACTGGAAGATTCTGACGGCACCACTGTCACCGGCACCCCTGAATTCATCCACCAACTCCTGCAGTTTGAAGTGGTAGCGGCCAATCCAGCCTACCCAGACGCCTCCATCACCGAGACCACGCTTCTCCGTCCCCATCGCAAGATCCCAGAGAGCGCCGTCACCGCCCGCAGAACGTTTGAGTTCCAGCGCAAGAACGGTCACTGGGCCATCAATGGCGGCTTCTATGACAAGGCCATCGCCAATGCCTGCCCCACGCTCGGTTCAACGGAGGAATGGACGCTTACCAACGGCTCAGGCGGCTGGTGGCACCCCATCCACATTCACATGGAGAACCACCAGACCGTCAGAAATCTGAGAACAGGCAAGGAGCCGCTGTATCACAACTCCTTCAATCAGGACACCCAGATGCTCGGGCCCAACGACTCTGTCCTGATCCGCATGTGCTTCCGCACCTTCAAAGGCCCCTTCGCCTTCCACTGCCATACTAACGAGCACGAGGATTTGGAAATGATGTTCCAGTTCGATCCACGCGCCGTCGGCAGTCTGAATGCCCAGCCTGTGCAGCAATTTTTCCCGTAACCCCCCTCCCCTGAATCCGGCCTCATGCCTTTCCATTCCCATTCTTTCTTTAGACGTCTCCAGCTCGTCAGCTGCCTAGCGGCCTTGACGGTTGCCATGCAGAGCAAGTCCAAAGCTGAACCCTTGACCGAGGCAGAGACAGAGCTTCAAAACGCCTCCATGCGGCTCATGCGCCGCAGCTACGGTGACAAGCTGCCTGACATCCCTGTGATCGATCATCGTGGCAATCGCTTCCGCCTGTTCTCAGACCTCGTCAAAGACAAAGCGGTGGTCATCAGCTTCTTCTACACCAACTGTGAAGATCTCTGTCCGGTGACCAATGGCAAGCTGACGCAGATGCGTAAGGAATTGAAGAAGACCTTTGGTCGCAGCATTCAGATTCTTTCCATCTCAGTGGATGGTGACCATGACACTCCAGAAAAGGTGGCACGCTATGCCCGCTCTCAAGGCATCGAATCCTCTGACCCGGACATGCCGGAATGGAAGTTCCTGACCGGATCATCCGCAGACATCTTCAAGGTGCGTGAGACGATCGGTCTGATCTCCAACGATGTGACCCGGTCCCTCGACGTTAAGCCCAGTGCCCACGGCAACGTGTTGGTCGTCGGCAACCAGTCCACCGGACGCTGGACGCTGCTCTCCTCCATCGGCCCAATGCAACAAAACCTGGAACGCCTCAAGCGCATTGCCGGCTGGACCTCACAGGTGCGCTATGAAGACCATCGCAAGTCCGTGATGGAAGCCTGGAAACTCAATGCCAATCACCAGCCTCATGCAGCAGCTTCTGCACCCGCTGCCGCTGCCAGTTCGCCCGCTGTTATTCCTGTGCTCGGCAAGATCAGCGCTGACCTTCAAGGCAGCGAGCGCCAGGGCCGTGACATTCGCCTCTCCGAACTGAAGGGCAAAGTCACCGTCCTGAGCCATCTCTACACCGTCTGTCCCCATGGTTCGAAAGCGGTGATCGACGCCATGCGCGGACTCAATGAGGAATTTGGCGCGCGCCCAGACTTCCATCAGATGTCCATGACAGTCGCCTCGGAGCGCGAGACCCCCACCTTCTTGCGCAACTATGCGGAGGCAGTCGGGGTGACCGCCAAAGCGCCCTGGTGGTTTGTATCCCTGGCACGTCCGCAGCTTGCCACCTTCACCACCCAGCAGCTCGGCTTGAAGCCAGCCAAGCTCATCCCGGAGCCGGAGCGCCTGAATGCCTTGGATGTCTATGAGAACGATCTCAGCCTCGTGCTGCTCGACCAACAAGGCCAGGTGCGTGGACGCTATCAAGTCTTCAACACCGATCCTGACCTTGGAGCCTCGGCTGTCGAGATGCTTCGGCGGGATGTCCGCCAGCTCCTGAATGCACCAACTGCTTCCACACGCCCCATCAACACCGCCTCTCTACGCCCATGAACAAACACCTCCTTTCTCTCACCACCATGATGGGCCTTTTCCTGGGCCAGACTCAGGCAGCTGATGCCACCTTCTGTTACCAAGGCGAAGTGGCGGGTGTGGTCTGCAATGCCTGCGCCGGCAACGTCAAAGACGCCCTCCTCAAGCTCGAAGGGGTCAAGGACGTGAAGATCACGCTCAACAAAGACGGCGGTAATCCACGCCTCACCATTGTCTCCAAGTCTCCAGCCCTCACCCGCGAAGTCGCCATCAAGGCCCTCGGCAAAGCTGCCGGACATTACGACATCCGCAGCCTAGAAAAAACGCCAACACGCTAATTCAACGCACCTTTAAAACTTCACTCTTATGCAAACGACACTAAAATTCTCCCTCCTCCTAGCCGCCGTGCTCGTCTCCGCGACCACCGCTTCAGCCCAGAGCAACCTCGGCTGGCAAACCTTTGATTATGGCGTCACCACACCGCTGAGCCCAACCATCACTATCTTCGACGGCGCACTGGACATCAGCAGCCGCGTCCAAATCACCAATACCTATGATGGCCTTGGATCCCACGTCAATGGCACAGCTGGAAATGTGGAATACCTGCATGATGATAACTGGCTTGTTGGCGGCATTGCCACTTCCGCACTCGGCATCCGTGGTGACGCGGGATCGGCGAGCGAACTCGTCTTCAACTTCAAA
>CAMBPS010000036.1 GCA_945869675.1 Prosthecobacter debontii
CTCAATTACAACGAAGCCGAAATTCAGAAGGAAAGCGCAGCTTTCGAAGCCCTCCGCCCAAGCACCGACCTCGTCGGACTCGAGCAGGCCTTCAAGTTTGCCAGCGAAGAATGGCGTCCGGGCGAATAAGCCTAGACAGCCTGATTCATCAAAGATCCCCGGAGGGGCACCGCAAGGTGCCCCTCTTTTTTATTGGTGCACTCATCGTTATCTAGCTGTTGCTCAAGATTTCCTTGCAGCGCATGCTCTCAGAGTCCAGTCGGATGCCGCAAAACGTACCCTTTGATTGGGCGGGAGCCGACAGACCATTTGGGGCCTTTATTTTGGCCGTTGTAACCGGTATCGAGTCGCAGGCCAGCGATTTCAATAAAGGTGTGGCCGTTTTTAGCATAAACGGTGATGTACTTGCCCGGACCCGCACGGCCATACTTCCGCAAGCTACTGGAGGTGCCGACTGAACTGATCAATCCTGCCCCATGCAGAGCGTAGGAGACAGTGCCAGAGCAATCGTAACCCCTGTCATTGAACGAGGCATGACCACCACCGTATTTGTAAGGCATGCCCACGATCTGATTCCCAGCGTTGAGAGCCTGCATTACTTTTCTTGGCAGGCCTGCGGGGGGCACCGCTCTTCCACCGACGATCGCGGCCGTTTTTCCAGGAACATACTGATACTCCCAGTATTTTGGTTTGGAAGAACAGCTGCTTAGAAAGATCGTGGCGGCAATGAAGCCGAGGCGTTTGAAGGTCATGTTTTTTGGGGCTTTGAGAAAGGTAATCTTACTTCAACCTGAAACCGCAGTGTTTTTCATCAAGTTTTTCTGAATCAGCCGGGATCATTCGCCATTGCTCAATCTGTGTTTAGAATATCTCATGCGAATCTCGGAAATTTTTTATTCAGTCCAAGGTGAAGGGTCCCTAACGGGGGTGCCCTCCGTGTTTGTTCGAACCTCTGGCTGCAATCTCCGCTGTGATTGGTGTGATACTCCCTACGCCTCCTGGTCGCCGGAGGGGCCTGAGATCAGCCTGAGTAAGATTGTGGAGGCTGTCTCGCAGTATTCTGCGAGACATGTCGTGATCACAGGGGGTGAGCCGATGGTGGCTAAGGAGATCCGAGAGTTGATTACCCTTTTTCAGGAGCAGGGAAAGCATGTGACCGTGGAGACAGCAGGCACCATTGATCCGGATGGCGTAACCGTCGAATTGGTCTCACTGAGTCCAAAGTTAGCGAATTCGACCCCAAGCTTAGAGAAAGCCGGAGCTGCCTGGGTGCAGAGACATGAGCAGACGCGCCTTCAGCCCGACGTGCTACGGGCTTGGATCGAGTCCTCTCGAGACTACCAGCTGAAATTCGTGATCTCATCAGAGGCGGATTTGATCGAGGCCCAGAGTGTGGTGGCAAGCATTGGCATTCCGATCCTTCCAGAGAAGATCCTGCTTATGCCTGAAGGCATTTCGGTGGAAGTGATGCGCACTCGATACACACTTCTCATCAACGCTTGTCTGAACCATGGCTATAGGCTAAGCCCGCGTCTGCACATTGAGCTATTCGGAAACAAGCGTGGGACTTGAAAGGTCAGAATTGGTTCCCCATTTATTGGGAATGGCTAAAAATGGTTCCTTTCACGCTTTTGTGAAGGCAAAGCCGTGACAGCTAAAGGGGCTGGCGCTTTAACTGGTCAGGTTCACAAGATCATGCACCAACTATCCTTTGCCATCCTTCTAGCCTCCACACTAGCAGTTGCTCAAGAACCAATATCCTCCGTTGAGACGACTGAAAAAATTCCTGAAATGGTCATTACCGCCACTCGTGGTCAGACAAACCTGTTGAAAGTGCCTGCCGTGGTCCGCACATTGACAGCAGAGCAACTCCAAGAGCGCCAAGTGCGTTCGCTGCCAGAAGCACTGCGCGAAGTGCCCGGTGTGAATGTGCAAAAAACCTCCAATGGCCAAGGTTCACCCTTCATTCGTGGATTCACGGGTTTCAGAAATCTGGCGCTTATCGATGGCATTCGTTTTAACAATTCGACCTTCCGTGAAGGGCCTAACCAATACTGGAATACCATCGACTCTTATGCGATCGACCGCATTGAATTGGTGCCAGGTCAGGGCAGTGTGCTCTATGGAAGTGATGCGATTGGCGGCACGTTGAACCTGTTCACGAAAGGTTCGGGTTATCTCACTGAACAGCCTGGCTTTTTCTTCCACGGACTTAGCTCCTATCGTGGCTCCACAGCAGAGGAAAGTAATATGGCGCACCAAGAGATCCAGTTTGGTGAAGGCGGAAAATGGGGCTTCCATCTCGGTGCCAGTCTGAAATCCTTTGGAGATGTGCACGATGCGAAGCTAGGCGATCAGCCTCATACGGGTTATGATGAATTGGCCTATGATGCCAAATTGGAGGTGTCTCTTGATCCGAACTGGACTCTGACAGCGGTTCATCAGCAGCTACGTCAAAATGATGTCTGGCGCACTCATGCCTCGATTTATGGTATTTCCTATGAAGGCAGCACCATTGGGACGGATCTCAAACGCAGCTTTGATCAAGAACGCTCGCTTTCCTACCTCCGCTTAGCTGGGGAGGATTTGGAGGGTTTTATCGACAGCGTCAACTTCACGGTCTCTCTCCAAACATCCAGTGAGGATGAGGATCGTATCCGTCGGCGTGCCGATAACCGCGTGGACTACAATCAGACGCGTCTTTCTACCATTGGCTTTGATCTGCAATTTCAAAGTCAGACACCCCTGGGCCGCTTAACGTATGGGGCAGACTATTTCCGTGACTCCGTGAATAGTGCGAGTCAGCGCTATCGTTTGAATGGTTCACTGCATTCGATCGGCATTCAAGGACCTGTGGGCGATGACTCCACCTATCACCTGCTGGGCTTATATCTCCAGGATGAGATCGACCTCGGTGACCGCGTTCACCTCTTTGTTGGAGGACGCTACACTTACGCCAAAGCCAGCGTCGGGATCTATGATGACCGTAGTACGGCGATCAGAAATGATAGCGCCAAAGATGACTGGAGAAACTATTCTGGCAGTGCGCGGGTGACGATTGATCTGGATGAAAAAGATCAATACCGCTTTTATGCTGGAGTCTCTCAGGGTTTCCGTGCACCGAATCTTTCCGATTTAAGTCGCTTAGACATTGCGCGTTCTAATGAGCAAGAAGTGCCATCGAGTGAGTTAAGCCCGGAGGAATATGTAAACTTTGAATTAGGCCTCAAAGCCGATACCGAGCACTTCAGTGGTAACTTGGGCTACTTTTACAGCCTGATTGATGATATGATTATTCGGCGTGAAACGGGGGAGACTCTTGGAGGTAATCGCGTTGTCGAAAAGCGCAATGGGGGCAATGGTTACATGCAAGGCATCGAGCTGAGCGGACAGTATCGCTTTCATTCGAGTTGGTCTGTTTTTGGCCATATGACCTGGACTGAAGGTCGCGTGGATCAGTTCATTGGCACAACGACACAGCAACAGGTGCAGCCACTCAGCCGTGTGGTGCCGCTCATGTGGCGTGCGGGTGTGCGTTGGCAGACGGTGGATCGCCGCTATTGGACTGAATTGGTAGCTTTGGGGCAGTCGGATTCAGATCGCCTGAACGCGGGTGACCGCCTCGACACCCAGCGCATTCCACCAAATGGCAACCCCGGTTTCGTCTGGCTAACTTTACGCTGTGGTGTGCAAGTTACCCAAAATCTCGATGTCACTGTGGCTCTAGAGAACCTCTTGGATCGTCAGATTCGTTACGCTGGTTCTGGATCCAATGAGGCCGGTTTTGGAGCCGTCTTAGGTGCAACAGTAAAGTGGTAGCCGATCCAGAGGGACTGTGCTTTGCCTCTTTCATCGAAAGTTCCGAGTTGTGATTGCAGCTCCGAATTTTTGGGTTTTACGGCTGTGAATGACTTGATGCAAATGGGTAGCTAAAAGCCAGGAATGGGTGCAAAAGGGCTTCCGTTGTCTTGAATCAACAGATGATCATACGCGAAGTGTAGGTCTGCTGAATGACAGAAATGAAAATGCCAATGCGGGTAGCATTGGCATTTGATTTGTATTGAACTCAATGACAGAGACTACTTTTTCTCTTCTGCCTTCGCTGTGGTTGGGTTCTTGGTCGATAGCTCCAAGAAGTCACGGAGAATGTTGACAGTTTCAAATTTCACCGGTTCGATGCCGTATGGGAATTGGGAGCCCTCAGGCTCGGCGTCTTCATCAGCGGACTTTTTGGCCATTCTCATGCCGGTGCTTTGCTCGCGACTGAAGGCCGACTCAGGGACGAGGTCGGTTTTGTCTACGTTATCCAGAGTCAGATGGTAGGTTTTGAAACCGCCGTCTTTGATTTTAGCGGCGATCTCTTTGGCGCGTGCTTCTCTTTCGGTTTCATGATTCTCACGCCGCTGTTTGGCTTCCTTAGAGTCTTTTTCGCGCTCGGCTAAATTAAGGCTGAGAGTATTTTTATCGATGCGTTCCTTGAGGCGCTTCGACTCTTCGATGATATTTTGAAATTCTGGATTGGTTTTGATCCGGTCTTCCATGCGCTTGCGGAGTTCTTCAATAGGTAATGGGTTTTTAGTGAAGAGGTTGTATTTCTGCGCTGGAATGGTGTCGTATGGCAGTGGGTTTTCAGCAGAGCCTTCGCCAATGTCGAGAACGTCTCGGATGGAAGGCAGCACAAGCTCTGGTTCTACACCTTTGAGCTGTGTCGAGCCACCCGCAATACGGTAGAATTTCTGAATGGTGACTTTCAGGTTTCCGGCTCGGTCTTTTTTGGCAAAAAAAGGCATGAATCGTTCGACCGGCAGGATGGTCTGAACGGTGCCTTTGCCAAAGGTGGACTTGTCACCTACGATCAGGGCGCGGTGGTAATCTTGCAGGGCGGCGGCGAGAATCTCGGAAGCTGAGGCGCTGGTTTTATCGGTTAGCACGATCATTGGGCCGCTATAAAAGGCTTTTTCATTCTCACACTCGCGGAAGGAGATGGTTCCACGCCAGTCTTTAGCCTGCACGACAGGGCCGGAGGGGACAAAGAGACCCGTAAGGCGGATGGCCTCTTCCAGTGAACCGCCACCGTTGCCACGTAGGTCGAGGACGAGCCCGTCGATGTTTTCTTTCATCAGTCGGGAGAGCAGACGTTGAACGTCGTCAGTGGTTGAGACAGTGCCATCTTCCATGTCAGCATAGAAGGAGGAGAGATTGATCCAGCCAACTTTCAATGGCTTACCCAATTCGGCTGGGCTGAGCAGTAGCTCCGCATTGGCTAGTTTCTCTTTGAGTTCGACCGGGCCGCGAGTGATGGTGACAACTTTCGTCGTGCTAGGGTCTGCCGCTGGATTGACACGCATGCGGACGATGGAACCTTCTTTGCCGCGGATCATATCGACAATCTTTTGCAGCTTCATGTATTTGGTTTCGACAAAATCAGCATCTCCCTGAGCGACGCCGGTGATCTTGTCATTCAGGGTGAGATCACCTTGCTTGTCGGCGGGCCCGCCAACAACGATCCCCTGAATTTGGGCGACATCATCAACCACTCCGAGGAGCGCTCCTATGCCCACCAACTTGTGCTTCATTTGGATATTGAAGCTATCGGTTTCCTGGACGCTCATGTATTCCGTGTGTGGATCATAGGCAGAGGAAAGGCAGGAGAGGAAATAGTCGACGACAGTTTCTTGATCATTCTCATTGATGCTTTCAATTAGGCGGTCGTAGTCTTTCATCACACGCTGTTGAGGTGTGAGCTCTTTTTCTTTTTCTTCTTTGGCGACTTCCTTTTTCACTTCGCCTTCTGGTTTCTTCGAGGCACTGTCGGTTGGTTTCTCAATAGCTTTTTTGGCGGCTTTTTCAGCCTTCTTTTTGGCTTCTTCGACTTTGGCTTCATCAATGAGCTTTTCCTGGAGCATGTTGTCTTCTAAGATGTCTAGCCACAGCTTGTCCTGCTCAGCGACATTTTTTGGATAAGGAGCTTTGTCACGCTTGAGTTCGACTTTGCGAGCTGAATCAAAGGTGAATTTGTGGGTGTCTAGGGTTTTCTTAACAAAAGCAATACGCTCTTGGACACGATTTTTATAGATGTCGTAGATCTCAACAGCGGGGCTGATATTCCGCATCAGAACTTGATCGTCGAGTGTGGTCTCGTAGTTGGTTTTGAATCCATCAACGTCCTCTTGAGTGAAGAAGACGTGCTTAAAGTCGAGAAGATTCAGGTAGTTCTGAAGCAACTTGGCTGATAACTCATCATCAAAGTCCCGATGGCTATAGTGTTGGCTCTGGAGCATGTAGGCAACATGCATCGCGACTTGGCCGAAATTGGTGTCACTTGCGGCTGGGGCTGCGGTGAGTGATACGGCAGCGAGTGAGGCGGCTAGAATGGACAAAAGTTTACGGATCATATGAATAGGCTTATCCTTATAACGCTGCGAGCAGAGATATTCGCTATGATTTTGTGGTTTGCTGGTTGAATTGTCCAACGGTTTCCCACACTTAGAGAGGCTATGGCTGATATTTCCACATATACGGGCGGCATTGCCCAGACCAATGGTTACCTTTTTCATCTCCCCGGTGGAACGATTCTAGTCGATGCGCCTGATGGTGTGGCTGCTTGGTTGAAAATGCGCGGAGTGAAGGTGGACGTGCTTTTGCTGACACATCAGCATTTTGATCATGTGATGGATGCGGCCGCAGTGAAGGAGCAGCAGGGATGCCAAGTGTATGCTTGGTCCGCGCTGTCGAAGGATTTAACCCTAGAGGCGCTCTTTGGAGCCTCGCGTGGCAGCGCGTATGCGGTTCCGGAGTTTGTGGTGGATGTCGCACTGGCAGGTCAGTCTGAGTTGGCTCTGCTGGGCCTAAACTTTGAGTTGATGCATGTGCCGGGGCACTCGCCGGACAGTCTCTGTTTTTATCTGGCCGAGGCCAAATGGCTCTTTGGCGGAGATGTACTTTTTTTAGATGGGGTCGGACGCACGGATTTTCCAGGTGGCTCCTTTCAGCAGCTAGCGGATGGGATTAAAACCAAGCTGTGGCCACTGCCGGCCGAAACCACGGTCTGGCCAGGTCACGGTGATAAGACGACGATCGGACGGGAAAAAGCGGAGAATCCGTTTGTCGGTCAGGCTTGATCTATGGCGAGTTTGGTCATGGCGCTCTGCACATCTCCGCGGTGCGGTAGTCCCTCTTGAGCACCAAGTTGGAGCGTCGATAGAGCCGCGGCAACGTTGGCCCATTTGACTGATTCGGTGACAGAGACGCCTTCGGCAAAATGGGCCGTGAAGGCGCCGGCAAAGGCATCTCCAGCACCAGTCGTGTCCACGGGGGTGATTGGATGTGTGGGCACTTCAGTGACTGTTATCTTGGTTAAACATTGGGTGGATTTATCTCCTCGAGTGATGATGAGTTGACGAATGCCTTTGCAACTGAGTTGACTCTGGATGGCGGCTGCCTCAGTCAGTCCAAAGATCTGCAAGGCTTCCTTTTCATTGACGATGAGGACGTCGATAGTCACATCTCCCCATGGGAAATCTGTGCGGGTGGGGGAAGCATTGAGAATAGCAGGAACGGAGGTTTCATTGGCGATGCTAATGGCAGCTAAGACCGTATCGAGTGGGATCTCCATCTGCACGAGCATGGCTTTGGCCACAGCAATGCGTGAACGCTGCATTTTTACAGAGGGTGCGGTAAGAGCGGCATTGGCTCCTGGGATGACGACAATTTGGTTTTCTCCTAGGGCATCTATGCTGATGAATGCGGAGCCGGTGCTGCCGCGTATGGTGTTTAGAGAGCTGCAGTTGATGTTCTCACGTCGAAGGTGATTGCGGTAGTCTCTGCCTTCGGGATCATCGCCGAGGCAGGCAATGATGTTCACCTGAGCCCCCTGACGGGCGGCCGCGAGTGCTTGATTGCCACCTTTGCCCCCGAAGCGTTTCTCTAACTTCGAAGCTAACACAGTTTCGCCTGCCGTAGGCAAATGTGTCACTTGCGCGATGAGGTCCACGTTAAGAGAGCCGAGGACGACGATGTTTGCTGCATTAGATCTGGCCATGCGAATGAATACAGAGTCTGTTTGTCTGATCTAGCCAGTTACTTCAGCTTGCTGAGCCGATCTTTCGCCCAGTTTAGCCCTTGCTGAATGACTTCCTCTCCTGGACTGACGGCAGAAAGCTTCTCCCATCTCAGAGCAGCTTTAGAGAAGGCGTCTTTGGCTTCCGTTTTTTTGGAAAGAGACTGACTGGTGTGGCCAAGCACGCCATACATTTGAGCCAGTTGGATCTCCCATTGGCGGCGCTCAGGTGAGGTGGCTGTTTGCTGGTCTTTGGCTAAAAGCTCTTCCATGGCCTCGACCGCTTGTTTGACGATGGGGAGTCCTGAATTGGGTTTCCCCAGATCAGACATGAGCTCAGCATACTCACCACGCATTTTTGCAAGGAGGGCACCATAGCGAATGTTGTCCTTTTCATCAGCTAGGATCTCATTGAGCAGCTCAATGCCATCTTGCTTCTTTTTGACCGCATCACCCGGGTTCCCAGCATCCCGATCTAGCAGGGAGATGTCGCTATAGTTACGCGCCATGAAGTATTTCACATCAGCCCATTCCGGCAGAAGACGATTCAGCTCCAGCAGGATGGGGATGGCTTGTTGATGGGCTTCACGGGCCTCTTTGGCGCCGATATTATGGCCGATCAGTTCGGCAAGCTCGGTGTAGGCTTCCGCTAAAAGCAGTGCCTGCTCCTGATTGCGCGGAGACGAGTTCATGACCAGCTGCCCCATCTCTGTAACAGCATCGATCAGTGTGGTTAGTGCGTCTTGCAGGCGTCCAGCTTCCCGTTGAGTCTGGCCTTTGGCAAACTTGGCTCGGGCTAGAAGAAAGTTTTCATCGGCAATCAATTCAGCGCCAATGATCGAAGGATCTAACACTTCGGGAACTTTGGCCAGAGCTTTTTCGGCTTCTCCTAAATCGCCAGATTGAAGGGCGCGGCGTCCATACTCCATCCAAGCACGCGCCGATTCATTCCTAGCGAGCCGGTTCTTCGGATCTGCATTCAAGCCCTCAGTCAAAGCAGAAGTGGCAGCTTTGAGAAGGGTCAATGAGGCTGCGTGCTCACCGCGATGATCATGAATATCTGAAAGCAGCAAGCTGTAGCGGCCAAGCCATTGTTGATAGAGTGGGCCTTGAGGGGTTGTGCCTGCATTTTGTAAAAGGAGCGCCGCCTGATCCCGCGCTTTTTGCAGGAAGGTCAAAGCCTGCGTGTGGTCACGCAGGCGTAGGTGAATTTGGCCGATATTTCCATAGGCACGCAGGCGCTCCACTCCAAGGGCTGGATTAGCCTCTAAAGCTGGCAGACCTGTTGTGCAGAAGCTAAGGGCGTCGTTGAGTTGGCCTTTGGAGAACTCAACATCAAGCTCATTGCTCGTGGGTGTTTGCAGGAGTTGAGTCAGGAACTGATCCACGGCATTCTGGGAATGCTGAAGATTTATGTCAGCGGTCTTTTTGCCATCTATGGCGGTATCGCGCTGCTGTGTCAGTAGGCTGATTTTGTCATCACGTACCTTTTTCTCCTGCACCAAAACGCTGTCTTGCTGGGAAATGATGATTTCATCTTTTTGAGCCTGGCGTAACTGTGAAAACAGGAAAATGAAACTTATAGTCAAAGCAATGGCCAAAACAACCGCAGTTGTTACAAGGCTACGGATTTTGATGGTCTGCTTTTTGCGTTCTTGAACAGTTTGCTCGCGCGACTCTTCAAGAAGGTAATCAGATTCTAGAACCTCAAATTCACGCACCACTTCTCGCAGATCGGACCAACGAGCAGCAGGATTTAAGTCCAGAGCGCGCTCAATGATGTTTCGGCGGCGTTCGTCCCATTTCGAATGGGGCAGGGTTGGCCAGCTGATTTTCGGCTGAGCCCGGACGGCTCTGACCAGAGCACCACTGTCGATGCTACAGGCGAGTCCCGATGCCGCCTTCGTTTGCACCAGATTCAGTTGATCTTGCCAGGCCTGAGCGGCGCGGGGGACCTGTCCAGTCAATAGACGATAAGACAGAACGCCAAAGCTGTAAACATCCCAGGAAGGGCCATAACCCGCAAAAACGCCGTCAGGATTCTCGGCCTGTTCCGGGCACAAATGCACGAAATGATCTGTTAGTTCCAGATGGTGAATGCCCCCCCCCCAGCCTTGCGCGATGTCCGTGAGGCGGACGCTAGACTCGGCATCATTTTCGAGCAGGACGTTGCAGGGCCGCAGGTTTCCATGCGGAATGCCATGCTTATGTAGCCAAGCCAGAGCATCGGCAATTTGATATATATAGCTCCAAGCGCTCTCGGCAGGTATGCCATTGCAGACGGACTCTAAGGTAGGTGACTGCCATTGGCGGCGGCCCTGATTATCTTTCGTCATGACACCTACCAGCGGTGTGGCAAGGTAATAAGGGCTTTTGTCAAAATTGTAATCTTCAATCGCTAAAATTCCGCGATGATGCGGCATCTGCTGCATCACCTGAATGGCGGTGCTCAGAGCTTTACGATTGATTGCCATTGAAGAGAAAACCTTCACTGCACAGGACTTTCCACCAGCGCTAGCGCGGTACACTGCCCCGCAGCGGCCACTGCCGATCAAATCCAACAACTCATGTCCGGCAATCTCAGGGAGACTCATACCGCAGGCTCTAGGTTGATTGTCATGGTAGGTGGTTCATTGCCAACTGGCTGAGCCGGCATGAGGTAGAAAGATGCAGCATTTGACCAACGGAATCAAGCCGCGCCTTAAACTTGAGAAAGAAAGTCTCTTTTCACTTCAGCTCCACATAAAGGCTACTGCGCAGGCGCTCAGCCTCAATCAGGGATCGAAATTTCGCCTCATCACTTTCCCTTGTGTCGCTGATCAGGCAGTAGCGGTAGTCCCTCCAGTGTTGCATTTCCGCTTCTGCATTTGTCATTCGTAGTTCTACGATTTCGGCACTATCGGTGCCGCGCCCAGACAGGCGATTACGCAGTTCATTCAGGCTGGGCGGCATGATAAAGATGTCCGTCAGGCAGTGACGCACTAGATCATCTTCGCAGCCTCGCACCTGGGTGGCCCCCTGCACATCGATGTCCATGAACACGTCCACACCACGGCGGAGATTTTCGAAAACGTAGCTCTTCAACGTCCCATACCATCGATTATGCACTCGGGCGTATTCAAAAAGTTCTCCACGATCCACTCTGGCTAAAAAGTCGGCTTCATCCAAAAAGAAATAATCTTTGCCATCCACCTCGCCCGGCCGTGGCGGGCGTGTCGTGCAGGAGACTGAAAAGACCGACGAAATGCCATCACAGACCTTCCGGCAGAGAGTGGTCTTTCCTGTCCCAGAAGGACCAGAGACGACGATCAGCATGCCGAGGCGCGGTGTGTTTGGAATCATCGTCATGCGTTTACCCATGCCCATCCTTGATGCAACCGCTTTGGCACCGTAGCTCCCTTGAAATGCAAATTCGCAAGAAGGTTGCCAGTCGTCATTCGCGGTTTAGCTTGAGGTCCGTGATGCGCATCTCTCTCGTTCTGATTTTTACTTGGATCTGGCTGACTGTCCAGGCTCAGGATACCGGTCCGAATGCCAATGCTGCAAACGTGCCTACGGATCGTCATAAGATCTTGCAACTGCAGATCTTTATGGACCATCATCTCTTCGGTCCAGGAAAGCTTGATGGTGTGATCGGCGAATTCACCTACAAGGCCATCGTGAACTACAATTTTGCTCGGGGTCACAAAGATATCTATAATTGGTCCTATGCCTTGGCAGAAGCGGAGCGTGAGGTGCCGGTCATTTTTGCCGCCTTCAAAATCCGCTCTGATCTGATGCGCTACGTGGTCCCAGATCTTCCCATGGCCCCAGAAGAGCAAGTCAAATTTCCCTACATGGCTTATCGCAGTCTGTTGGAGTTCGTGGCTGAGCGTTTTCATACCGAGGAAGAATTCCTCATCAAAATCAACCCCGATAAAAACCTGTCCAATCTTAAGGCCAATAGCGTGATCGTCGTGCCCAATGTCAGGTCCTTCCGAATCGAGGACGTGAAATCCATGTCTAGCTTTAAGGCCGATCCAACTCTGAGCAAAAACACCATTGTGGTCGATGCAACCGAGCGCATCGCTGTCGTATATAGCCCAACAGAAAAGCTGCTCGCGGCTTTCCCAATCACGCCAGGTAAGCCTGAGTTCATTCCAGTGGGTAGTTGGCAACTCATGAACATGATGACCACGCCAACCTTCCGCTACGACAAGCAATTCCTGGAAGAAGGCGTTCGAGGCAAGGAAGCCTTACAGCTACCACCCGGCCCGAACAGCCCCATCGGCATCATTTGGAATGGCATTAGCAAATCAGGCATCGGACTCCACGGGACGGCTTCCCCAAAGACCATCGGCCGCAGTCAAAGCGCTGGCTGCGTTCGCTTGGCCAATTGGGATGCTATTCGCCTCCCTACCCTCGTTCGGCCTGGAGCCAAAGTGATCGTGAGATAACCACACCTGAATTTTTTGATTCAGGTGTGACCGGTTCTATCGGGTGCTGATGGAAGGATCGCAAATTTGATTGCATTTTTCAGGTGAGTTTTTGAATCTTCGGATCTAGTCTGAAGCCATGACGTCAACCACCAATCCTCATTACCTGCGCTTTTTCAGTGCTGTAGGAGTGATTTGTGTTTTTGGGGTTATCGGCTGCACAGGTCTAAAGCTACCCGGCAAGGCTCCAAAGAAAACGGATGCTTCTGCGAACGTCGAAAAATCTGAGAAGGACAAGGATAAAGCCGAGCCAAAGATCGCTGATGCGGCGTCATCGGTAGATCTGAGTTTTCTCCTGACCATGAATTATTCTGAGGCCAAGGCGATATCGGCCCAGACGATGGAACTCCCACATGGGGTGCGGATTGCAGCGGATAGCATTGAGGTTCTAAAAATGGACAAGGAGAACAATCCCAAGCGTATCCGCGCCAAGGGGAAGGTTTACCTTGAAAGTGGTGAGGGTGCAGACTCTTCGAAGGTGCTTTGTCAAGAGGCGCTGATCACCTTTGATGAAATCATTCTTCGCGGGAAACCCATCCTCCAGCGTGGTGGTAGTGTTGTGGAAGGTCTGGATGATCAAACTGTCGCTTACATGCTGGGAACTCGACTTCGCGTCATTGGGCTTCATCGTGTGACCCATCAGGATGCCATGGTAGCGATGTTACCTGATTTGGGGCCTTGGGCAGCAGGGCCAAATCTCTTGCTTCCGGCCTTGGCTGAGGACTCGGTGCCCAATAATATTCGTGAAGAAATGCTCAAGGCCGCAGAGGCAGAGGCTGTGTTACAATACAATCGTTCCGAAGCCCAGACCCAACCGGATGCTCCGCCGGCACCTTGGGTGAAAGGTGTTGAGGGTAAGCCAGAATCGACATCTTTGAAATCAGCTGCGCCTGCCGTCAAAGCAAACGAAGGCAGGCGCAGTTATGCTAAGCCTAGTGTTCGCAAGGCGGCCTAATTCAAAGGGTGGTCTTGTGCCTTGTATAAAAGGTGAAGCTCGATTGACGAAAGAGGCGTTATGAAGCGGGCGTTACTTCGCGCCCCCTTCTTTTCATGCGCTTTTTACTCCTCTTCCTCTTGGCTGCTGCTGCTGTTACTTTGAATGCTGCGGATAAAGCTCCGTCCGCAGCTGCTGATCTCGGATCGGTTAAAGTCATCATGCTAAAGACCCTGACAGCTCAGATGAAGTATGACGAGAATGAGATCATTGTCCGCCCAGGTGAAAAAGTAAAAATCGTCTTTGAAAATGGCGATGATCTTCCGCATAACTTGGTTTTTTGTCAGCCTGGCACCGATACGATGACCATGGCCATGAAGCAGATGGAAAAGCCTGAGGAAGCTCTCAAGCGTAATTGGTTGCCCGATGATAAGCGTATTTTGCTACACTCCAAAATGCTCAATCCCCATGAAAAAGAGGAGCTCATTTTCACCGCCCCAGAGAAGCCTGGTGACTATCCCTATGTCTGCACTTTCCCAGGCCATGCCTTAACCATGAATGGTAAACTGAAGGTCATACCGATGGGGCAGGGACTGAAGGATTTGAAGTTCGCTTTGTTTCTTGGGAATTGGAAGATGTTGCCTGATTTTTCAAAACTCAAACCGCATCGTGAAGGAGTTGTTCCTAACAATTTGATCGACATCAAATTGGACGATTACAAAAATGAATTTGGTGTCGTTTTCACAGGAAAGATTCACGCGCCACGCAAGGGCAGCTATCGTTTCTACATCGCGGGTGATGATGGGGTGCGTCTTTTAATCGATGGGAAGAAAGTCGTTGAATATGATGGTATTCACCCTGCTGGGACGATTAAAGAGGAGACCGTCCAGTTGAATGAAGGCGATCACGAGTTACGCTATGAATATTTTCAAGCTGGCGGTCAGATCGCTGTCTTTGCGGCTTGGAAGGGGGCCAACTTTGACATCACGCCGTTATCTTCGTGGCGTCCGGCTGGCTGGGAAAAAGGAGCTAAGGCCAAGAAGAAAGCTGAATACGCACCCATCCCGATCGTGGTCGCTGGAGAGCCTGTGATTTATCGCAACTTTATACAAGGGGCTGGCAATCGTGCGATCGGAGTTGGTTATCCTGGGGGAATTAACATTGCGTGGAGTGCGGAAAGTATGAATTTAGCGCTGCTATGGAAGGGTGCATTTATGGATGCGTCACTGCACTGGAATTCACGCGGTGGTGGCTATCAGTCGCCCATGGGATTTGATGTCTTAAAGCCCACAGGTGAAGTGACTCCAGCTTTCTTCATTGCTGAAAAACCAGATGCCGTATGGCCTGTCTGGGACAAGACCAAACGCTACGAAGGGTTTGTCTGGAAAGGTTACACGCTGGACGCCAAGCGCAGTCCGACCTTCCGTTACACCTGGCAGGGCGTGGAGATCGAGGAAAGCTTCTCCGCCACAGGAAATGGCAATAAGCCCGGCGGTAATCCAACACTGATTCGCAGCATTAAGATCACGGGTAGCCTGCCTGCAAACGCCTGGTATCGTCTCGGTGCAGGCCCTTTTGAAAAGAAAGAGGGTCGCTTCGTGGCTAAAGACCGCTTGCCCTACAGCATCATCGCAGAAGGGGCTCAGATGGCGGGCCAAAACCTTGTTATCCCTGCCAAAGCGGGAACCCTGACAATCACTTACCAGTGGGCTCAATAAATCTCTGCCATCGCATTTTCATGAAACGTTTTTCTCTCTTTTTTGTTCTTTGCTCACCGCTGTTGGCTGCCGATCCAGTCGAGTCTGATTTCTACAAGATCACCACGTTTGAAACACCGAAGGAAACCGCCTTGGAAGTCGGTTCCATCGACTTACTGCCAGATGGCAGGCTCATCATGGGCACGCGTCGCGGTGAAATCTGGACGGTTAGTGGAGCTGGCAGTAGTGATCCATCGGCCGTGAGTTACAAGCTCTTTGCCAGTGGTTTGCATGAGGTGCTTGGAATTGCTTACAATCCGAAGGATAAAAATATCTATGCAACGACACGCTATGAGGTCACTCGATTGCAGGACGTGGATGGTGATGGCCAAGCCGATGTCTTTGATAATGTCAGTGATGCCTGGGGTGTCTCGGGTGACTATCATGAATACGCCATTGGCTCACGTTTTGATAAGGCAGGGGATCTCTGGGTGACACTCTGCCTGACGGGGTCATTCAGCAGTGTGACACCGTTTCGCGGCTGGGCGTTACGAATCAAACCAGACGGCACCATGGTGCCTACTTGCAGTGGCATTCGTAGCCCCGGCGGTCTTGGTTTTGATGCCGAAGGAGAAGTCTATTACGCTGATAATCAGGGCCCGTGGCATGGTTCCTGCACGCTACAGCATCTTGTCCCAGGCTCATTCCAAGGCCACCCAGGCGGCAATGAATGGTATGCACTGGCGCCCAATATGGGACCAAGACCTATTGATCCCAGCCCCGAAAATTATCAGGGTGATAACAAACGCAGAGAGGCGCGCGTGGGTGGAGATCCGGGCCGCATGGTCAAAGAGCGTCAGCGCATCAAACAACTGCTGCCCCCAGCCGTGTATCTGGTGCATGGAAAGATTGGGAATTCAGCCTCCGCCATTATTTGTGATACCAGTGCTGGGAAATTCGGTCCTTTCATGAATCAACTTTTTATCGCCGATCAATCGCATAGCAATCTGAGCCGTGTCTTTTTAGAAACCGTTAACGGCATCAAGCAGGGCGTTGTTTTTCCCTTCCGTTTAGGCTTTGCCAGCGGTCTTATCGGTGGGCGTATGGATGGGGAAGGTCGTATCTTTACGGGCGGCAGTGATCGTGGCTGGGGCGCTCGCGGTGGTAAGCCTTACTGCTTTGAAAAATGTGAGTGGACCGGGAAGACACCCTTTGAGGTGCATGAAATGCGCGCTAAGGCGGATGGCTTTGAACTGACCTTCACTCAGCCGATCGATCCAAAAACGGCGGGTGATCTGAAAAGCTACTCCATGCGCGAGTTTACCTATGCCTACCGGGAAGCTTATGGTGGTGATGAGATTGATGAAATCCTGCCATCGATCACAGCTGCCGAACTCGGCGCTGATGGTCAATCGGTGCGCCTCAAGATTTCACCGCTTACCCAGGGCCACATCCACGAACTGCATTTTGAAGGTGTCAGAAACACGGCTGGTCATCCATTGCTGCACACCGTCGGCTATTACACGCTGAATGAGATTCCAGCAAAGTGAGGCATCAGGTTCCACAGAAGGTTTGATAGCCGCATGAGCCTGATTCAGCGGGGCGGCTGTATTCAGGCAGGCTTGAGGTGTAATCGAAGGGTTTGCTAAGGACTTCAAGCAGGCGGTGCATGATGCTCAAGTCAGTTTTTTCTGTGGCGGCTGAGAGAGCCTCTTCTACTTTGTGATTCCTCGGGATGTAGTTCGGATTGTGTCTCTGCATGAGTTGCAGAGAGTCAGTCATGGATTGCTGCTGGTGAGTGAGGCGTTTGATCCAGCGTTGGTGCCAAGAATGATATTCGCTATCTTCACTGATGGGTTGAGCCCGGCTTAGGGTCGCAAAGGTATTGGTGAAGTCGGCTTTGGATTGCTGCATCCAGTCTAGCAGTGCTTGAATCAAATCGCTGTCTTCGGCTTCTTCGGTGAAGAGTCCTAATTTGGATCTCATGCCAGCTAACCAATGCTTCTGGAAACGGCCCTGAAAGCTATGCATGGATTCGTTAGCTTTCTCGATCGCCAGGTTTTCATCCACATGCAGGAGTGGCAATAAAGCCTCGGCCAGTCGAGCTAGATTCCATTGGGCAATGTGTGGCTGATTGCCGTAGGCATAGCGCCCATTGCGGTCAATGGAGCTAAAAACGGTCTCTGGATGATAGACATCCATAAAGGCGCAGGGGCCATAGTCGATGGTTTCCCCGCAGATGGCCATGTTGTCTGTGTTCATGACGCCGTGGATGAATCCGACGTGCATCCATTGGGCGATCAATGCCGCTTGCCGTTCCATCACGGATTCAAAGAAGCGCAGATAGATTTGTTCGTCACCTGCCAGTTCAGGGTAGTGACGCTGGATCGTATAGTCGGCTAGGGCTTGAAGATCTTCTTTGCTGCCTCTAGCCGCAGCCCATTCAAAGGTGCCGACTCGGATGTGACTGGCTGCCACTCGTGCCAGTATAGCGCCTGATAGCGGTTCCATTCTTCGAACTATTTCTCCCGTGCTGGTTACGGCAAGGCTGCGCGTTGTCGGGATTCTGAGAGCATGCATTGCCTCACTAATGATGTATTCTCGCAGCATCGGGCCCAATCCAGCGCGCCCGTCGCCACTGCGTGAAAAGGGCGTCTGTCCTGCGCCTTTGAGCTGAATGTCAAAACGTTCGCCTTTGGGCGTGATCTGTTCACCCAGAAGAATCGCACGGCCATCTCCCAGAGCCGTAAAGTGACCATACTGATGTCCAGCATAAGCTTGGGCCAGTGGTGCTGCTCCTGTTGGTAGTTGATTCCCCACAAACAGGGATGGATTCTCTTTTAAAACCTCAGCCTTGAGCCCGAGTTCACTGGCTAGCGGCTGATTAAAAATCACGAAATTGGCCTGTCGCACTGGAATTGGCAGAGTGGATCGGTGAAACAGCTTTGGCAGTCCAGCATACGAGTGCTCCAGATTCCAACCCGCCGTTTCCTGGAAGCTATCGGAGAATATCGACATACAACAGATATCATTCAGGCCGGTTTAAGCCTGAGCTTGCAGGGCAAAGGCATGAATCGTCCGCAGCATGCTGCTCAGGCCGGATTGACGTGAGGGCGATAAAAGTTGTGCCACCCCGCTCTGCGCAAGTTCCTTTGGATCAAAGGCCAAGATTTCGGACGGGGTCGCATTCTGATAAAAATCACAGATCAGAGCTGCCACGCCTTTCGAGATCAAGGCCTCGGCATCCATGTGGAAGTAGGCCTGGCCATCTTTCAGTTCAGGCTTCACCCAGAGACGCGAGATGCACCCAGCGAGCAGGTTTTCTTCCACTCGAAATTCGTCAGGCATCACTGGGTAGCGGCGGCCTAAATTCATGAGGTGCATGAGGCGCTCTTCAGCATTCGGCAATAACTCGAAGGTTTCTTTTAACTTTTCGGACTTGGCCGAGAGGCGTGTGGAGTGGCTGTCAGGGGTCATTTCAATCAGGAGAACATCTGTTTTAGCATCCATTTACGTCTCTAGCCAGCGGTCCTGTTTGTTTTTGACTAGAATATCATCGCTGGAAATTCATTCTGGACGTAAAATAAGCGTGTCCACTGAATCGCCCTGCACCTTGAATCCGCACAATTATGCCAAGCATGACATCATGCCTTGTTCGTTGTGTGAGGACACTTTCGTCTGTCTATGCAACCGTGCCGCCGACTGTCCCTGTGCTCAGGTCAACCTGAGTCGGGATGAAGCCGAGTGGATTGGATGGCAGACAGATGGTGAATGCATCTGCATCAGCTGTTTGTTACGGCTCCGCAGCGAAGCTCGCGAGAAGCTGGCTGCGTGATCATGAAAAAATCGCAGTTGCAGGTTGGCTTGGCTGCGTGCTTGATCCAGCCACCATGCCTGCGCTGACTCACGAAACTCCCCTCATTCTTCCTTCTCTGCTGGCCGCCGACTGGTCAAACGTCGGGGTCGAAGTCGCCAAGGCTGATAGGGCAGGTGCTAAGTGGCTGCATTTAGATGTGATGGACGGCAGCTTTGTCGACAACATTTCCTTTGGCCCACAGATGATCCAGACAGTCAGAAAGTGCACTGACATGTATCTTGACGTGCACCTCATGATGCACCGCGCTGACCATTATCTGGAGCGCTTTTTGAAAGCTGGTGCTGATAACATCACGATTCATGTGGAGGCCAATTATGACAGCTCCGTCAGTGAGACTCTCAAGCGCATCCGCACCGCAGGCAAGCACTGCGGCATCGCCCTGCACCCCAGCACGCCGTTTGAGGCAGCCCTGCCTTATGTTCATGACATTGATCTACTGCTTGTCATGACCGTCGTACCAGGATTTGGCGGTCAACCGTTCATGGAAAAGGAAACCATGCCAAAGCTAGCGGCTGCCTGCGAGTATCGTGAACAGCACAGCCTGAAATATCACCTCGAAGTGGATGGCGGCATCTATGTCCACACCGCTCCCATTGCGAAACAACACGGTGCCAACCTCTTTGTCTGCGGCACCTCATTCTTCGGGCCTGAGAATACGGAGGCTGCGATGCGTCAGTTAGAAGACGCTGTGGTCTAGAGTGCTGGCTCACTCACAAGCTATAAAAATACCGGAAGGGGTCATGCTTGAGCGGGACGGGTAGGTTGTAATGACGTTGGTCTTTCTATGCTGAGATTGTTTTCTTCTTTGGCGATTTTTGATCTCTTGTTATTGACCATGTCTGTCACTGCTCAGGCAGCGGATGGACTTGCGTCTAAAACCACTCATGCGGCTGCTTACGGACCGACAAAGAATGCTGTGATGGTGGACCCAGCGAAGGATTTGCCGCGTTATCCGGCGGTGGAGCCCAAGGATGCCGTCAAAACGTGGCAGGTGAAGAAAGGATTTAAACTAGAGATCGCTGCCAGCGAGCCGCAGGTGCGTGACCCGATTGCGCTTTGTTTTGATGAACGCGGGCGAATGTTTGTGTGTGAAATGATTGACTACTCGGAGATGCGGGATGTTACGCCACATCTCGGGCGTATCTCGATGCTGGAAGATGAGGATGGGGATGGTCACTTTGAAAAGAGTCAGATCTTTGCTGACGATCTGCCTTGGCCCACGGGCCTCATTTGGGTCAATGGTGGTCTGTATGTGGGTGCCACACCTGACGTCTGGCGTTTCGAAGATCGGGATGGAGATGGCAAGGCTGAGTTTCGTGAAAAAGTGTTCACGGGTTTTGGCACAGGTCTGAAAATCCTCAATGTGCAGGGGCTCATGAATAGTTTTCAGTGGGGCCAAGACAATCGGGTTCATGTGCTGGCAGGGGGAGGAAATCGCGGTGTGATCAGCTGCTTGAAGCGTCCTGATTTGAAAGGGATCGAACTCGGTGGGAAAGATTTTTGGTTTGATCCGTTGACCCATGAGTTTGGTCTGGAAGCTGGCGGAGCTCAGTATGGTATGAGCTTTGACAACTATGGCCGGAAGTTCGCCTGCTCGAACTCGGATCACCTCCAATATTGGGTTTATGACGAACGTCTGGGCGCAGCCAATCCCTATTATACGATGCCGCCACCGCGACAGAGTATCGCCGTGGACGGCGGTGCCGCGGAGGTTTTTCGTATCAGTCCAGATGAGCCTTGGCGCATTATTCGCACGCGTTGGCGGATTGCCGGAGTGGTGAAAGGAGCCGTTGAGGGCGGAGGTCGAGTGAGTGGTTATTTCACAGGTGCTACGGGCACGACCATCTATCGCGGAGATGCTTACGGATCCGACTTTGTGAACAATAGTTTTACCGGTGATGCTGGCGGGCAGTTGATTCATCGAAAGGTGATTCGATACGCTGAAGACGGTATCAATTTGATCGGCGAACGTCCGTTGGATGAGCGTGGCTTTGAGTTTGCGGCTAGCAAGGATACTTGGGTGCGTGTGGTCAATTTTGCCAATGCTCCTGACGGCTGTCTTTATGTCTGTGACATGTATCGTGAAGTGATCGAGCATCCCTGGAGTGTTCCAGATGAAATCAAACAGCATCTGGATCTCAATAGCGGTAATGGCCGTGGAAGAATCTATCGGATTGTGCCTGATAAACAAAGACCTGAGCGTATCGGACAAAAAGTCACGATCGGTCAAATCAGCCTCAATGAATTGGTTGAGACGCTCGGCCACACGAATGGCTGGCAACGGGATACGGCATCGCGCTTGCTCTACGAACGACAAAATTTGGCCAGCGTTCCACTGCTTAAAACCGTGCTCAGGACAAGTGCTGATCCACTGGCAAAGATTCATGCGATGAATGCTTTGCAGGGGCTCAAGAATCTCGATGAAGAGTCGGTTAAGTTGGCTGCAACGGATGCAGATGCCTTTGTCCGTGAGCGAGCGGTGACTTTGGCCGCAATTTCTGAAAAACCGTTGAGCCAGGGTGTCTTGGAACGTTTGGCAAGTGACCCTTCGAACCGAGTAAAAATGGCCTACGCGATGACACTATCGAGAAGTGCTGAATCGGTTTCGGAGCTACTCAAGCTTGCGCAAGCATCTGATTCAAACCCTTGGATTAATGCCGCCATTTTGCGCAGTTCGGGTGCAAATGCCATGTCACTTTTTGAAAGGATAATCAGTTCGGATCATCGTGAGTTGGATGAACCGTTTATTCTATTGCTCATCGAAATGATCGGTCAGCAACAGGATACCAAAAATCATCAGCATTTGTTGGAGTTGATGGCTTCAGAGCGTACGTCTGACTCTCAACGAAAAGCTCGCATCAAGGCCTTTGCAGCAGGGCTTCGCCGTTCTGGTCGTTCTATCCATGAGGTTGATACGGAAGGAAAGCTGTCTGCGGTTTTTACCAAAGCCGCTGCCAGGCTGACTCAAGGTCAATCAACAGATGCTGAGAAGGTGGATCTGATCGAGTTACTGGCCATGGCGACGCAAGTTCAAGGGCAGTCAGTTTTGCAATCCTGTTTGAAAGCAGCGCATGCAGAGTCTGTGCAAGTGGCGGCTGTGCATGCCTTGTCTGGATTGGGCGATGCTCAAACAACGGTGCTGCTTTCGGCTTGGTCAGAGTTAAAGCCTAAAGCGCGTGAAGCTGTATTGGCAGCTTTGTTGAGTCGGAGTGAGGGGGGCTTCTCACTGCTCGCCGAGATGGGTTCGGGCCGAGGCGGCCCGACTCCTCGTGATCTAGCAGTCTCTCAAGTGCAAGCTTTGGTGGCCAATAAGAATGCCAAAATGGCTAACTTGGCGAAGACGGTTCTGGTCACCGTGATCCCGCCCTCTCGTGAGGAGGTGTTAAAGACGTTTCAGCCGGCGCTATTGGCCCGAGGCAACGCTGTGGCGGGGGAACAAGTGTTTCTTTCGCGCTGCCTCGCCTGCCACGTGGCGGATGGTCAGGGCATTGAAGTCGGGCCGAACCTGGTCACGGTGAAAACCAAAGGTCGGGAAGGATTGCTCACTGCCATTCTCGAGCCGCATCAAGAAGTGGCTTCCCAATACATTTCCTACACCATCCAGACCAAAGATGGGCAGACGCTTACTGGTCTTATATCTCAGGATGATGCCAGCAGCATGACGATCAAAATGATGGGTGGCGCTCTCATCACAGTTCAGCGATCCAACATCCAAGGGAGTAGTTCGACAGGACAGAGCCTCATGCCGGAGGGCCTCGAGCAAGGCATGACCGTTGAGGACATGGCTGATTTGCTCACCTTCATCGAACAACTCAAATAACCTCAGCCTATCATGAAACACTTTTCCTGCATTTTATTCGTTGCCTTGAGCCTGTGTGGCCCAGTTTTATCCGAAGAATCGGTGCGTGTGGCCACCTTTGATGTGGATGCGACGCCGCCTCTTGGTGCGCCGATGGCCTATGATGTGGTCAAGCGATTGGATGAACTGACGCTGCGCTGTCGTGGCATCGTGATTCTTGGGGCAGGTAAGCCCATGGTGCTATGCGCGGTGGACTGGATCGGTATTGCCAATGAAAGTCATGATGCTTTCCGTGAAGCTCTGGCTAAAGCTGCGGGTACAGATCCAGGAAGGGTCGCCGTTCACAGTCTGCATCAGCATGATGCGCCAGGCTCCGACTTTACGGCAGAAAAGATCATGCATGAATTTGGCATTCAGGGTTTTGATCGCTTTGAGGGCAGCTTTCAGCGGCAGGTGATTCAACGTGCTGCCGACGCCATTCGCAAGGCCTTGCCGCTGGCTCAAACGGCCACGCATTATGGTTATGCCGATGCGGCTGTTCAAGAGGTGGCTTCCAATCGTCGGGTGGAGCGCTTGGCGGGTGGGCGCATTGGCCGCATGAGGGGCAGCAGCAATAAGATCGCTGAACTTACCGCCCTACCAGAAGGGTTGATTGATCCCAAAGTCTCTGTCTTGGTTTTCTGGAATGCTGAAAAGCCGATTGCGGTTCTGAGTGCCTACGCCTGCCACCCACAAAGCTATTATCGGCTTGGCATCCCTAGCCCAGACTTTCCAGGGATTGCCCGTTTGATTAGAGGTCAGGATGTCAATGCGGCGCTGCATGTTCACTTCAATGGAGCTGGCGGAAATGTCGCTGCGGGGAAATACAACAACGGCGCGCAGCCAAATCGCATGCTGCTAGCGACACGCTTAGCGGCTGGCATGAGGGAGGCTTATGAAAAAGCTCCGCACTTGCCGATTATTCCTAGTGAGGTCGGTTGGTCCAGTATTCCGGTCAGTTTGCCGCCAGCGCCTCATCTTGATGAAGCGGACCTTGTGACCAAACTGAAAACAGCTCCTGGAAAACCCGGCTATATCTCACTTGCAGATCAGTTAGCTTGGCTGCGCCGAGCAAAAAGCGGCCATCAAATCGACATTACCTGTCTGAGAATTGGTACAAGCAGGATGCTACATTTACCCGGTGAACTTTTCGTTGAGTATCAGTTAGCGGCTAAAGCTATGAGGCCTGACTTGAATGTTTTCATGGCGGCCTATGGCGACTACGGTCCTGGATACATCGGCACAAGCGTGGCCTACCCAGAAGGCGGCTATGAAACCAATCCCGCCGCAACGGGCGTGGCTCCGGAAGTAGAGCCAATTCTCACGGGAGCGATGAAAAAGCTCTTGGAAGCGCCGTAGATAGGTGGCCTGATTCACGCATGACACACAGCCGAACCCTCTTTCTTTGCCTAGCCGCAGCCATTCAGGCGAATGCGGAGATTTCATTTAATCGGGATGTGCGTCCGATCTTGTCGGAGAACTGCTTTGCCTGTCATGGCTTTGATCCAAAGCATCGGGAAGGAAATCTGCGTTTGGACAACTTCGAGGGCGCTACGGCTGATCGCGATGGTTCACGTGGCATTGCACCCCAAGATTTAATGAAGTCAGATGTCTGGCAGCGCATCATTAGCACTGACAAAGATGAACTCATGCCGCCGCCGAAATCCCACAAGCCTGCGCTCTCAGCCAAACAGCGGGACATCATTAAAACGTGGATCGAGCAAGGAGCGCAGTATGAGCGTCACTGGTCCTTTGAGCCGCCGAAACGAGCTGCGGATGGTGGCATTGACCACTTCATTCAAAAGCGTCTGAATGAGGAAAAGCTTTTGCCTTCGGCAGAAGCGGAGGCCGCCACCTTAATCCGTCGTGTCTCACTCGATCTGACTGGGCTACCCCCGACTCCAGCGGACTTGTCTGATCTTTCTTCATGGTCAGATAAAAAATACGAAGCCCTCGTCAATCGTCTGCTCGCCAGTCAACACTACGGCGAGCGCTGGGGCCGCTGGTGGCTTGATCAGGCGCGCTATGCCGATTCCAATGGTTACTCGATCGATGCGCCTCGCCAAATTTGGAAGTATCGTGATTGGGTCATCGATGCCTTGAATCGAGACATGCCTTTTGACCAATTCACCATCGAGCAGCTCGCCGGGGATCTTTTGCCCAAGGCGACAGAGGCGCAAAAAATTGCCACAGGATTTCATCGGAATACGCAAATCAATCAGGAGGGTGGTATCGACAAAGAACAATTCCGCATCGATTCCGTCTTTGATCGCGTGGCGACGACAGGCACCGTTTGGCTGGGCCTGAGCATCGGCTGCGCGCAGTGCCATGATCATAAGTTTGATCCCATCGAACAAAAAGAATACTATCGAATGTTCGCTTTCTTCAACAACCAGGATGAGCCGACGCTGAAGGTCTATGATCCCAAAGCAGACATTGTCGGCATGACAGCGGAGCTTAAGGAGATCGATGCCAAGCTCAAAGCGGCAGTCACAAAGCGCTACGCAGAGATTGCAGTCTGGGAGAAAGGGTTGACGCCCGAGTTCAAAAAGCGCCTCTCTGCCGGCGTGCAAAAGGCTGTTGGAAAGCCCTTGGCCAAGCGATCGCTGACTGACAACCTTGCCATCTTTGGCATCATCGCTCCGCCAAGTGATCCAATCCGCATCCTCAATGACCGATACAAAGAGCTCGATGTGTTATTGAATCAAGGCACCACCACCATGATCATGGCGGAGCTTCCGAAACCGCGCAAAACGACCGTTTTTATCAAAGGCGACTTCACACGTCCTGCGGAAGAAGTTACGCCCGGCACACCCAAAGTTTTGCATGCGTTTGATAGGGATCAAAAGCAACCGACCCGCCTAGATTTAGCGCGCTGGATCGTGAGTCCGCAAAACCCTCTTACCGCTCGTGTCATCGTAAATCGCGTCTGGCAGCAGTATTTTGGGCGCGGCCTGGTTGAGACCGAAAACGACTTCGGCATGCAGGGAACGGCTCCTTCGCATCCCGAATTGCTTGATTGGTTGGCGACGGAATTTCTAGCTCAAAAGTGGAGTCTGAAGGACCTGCATCGCCGCATAGTCACCTCCAAAACCTATCGTCAAAGCTCCGTCAACCGGCCTGACTTGATTGAGAAAGATCCGCAGAATTACCTGCTTGCTCGGCAGACGCGGCTGCGACTCGATGCAGAGGTGGTTCGGGATGTTTGTCTCAGTGCCAGTGGTCTTCTATCCCCCAAGTTAGGCGGCCCGCCTGTCTATCCACCAATTCCCGAAGGCGTCATGGGTGTGGGTCAGGTGAAGCGGGTTTGGACTGTCAGTAAGGGTGAGGACAAGTACCGGCGTGGTCTTTACACCTTTATCTATCGCGCCTCGCCTCCGCCCTCACTGACTGTCTTTGACGCGCCCGAAGGCTTCAGTTCCTGTACTCGCCGCATTCGCAGTAATACACCGCTGCAGGCACTCACGTTGATGAATGACAGCGGCTTCTTTGAGTTTGCCCAGGCGTTGGAAAAGATCATTCAAAAGGAGGGCTTAGAAACTGCCTTCAAGCGCTGCACCTCCCGTGTGCCCAAGTCGGATGAGCTCGCCGTCTTGAAAAAACTCGACTCCCTGAATGCCGCGCGCACACTGCTAAACCTCGATGAAACCGTGACTCGGGAATAACTGCTATGAATGATTTAATTCAATTAACACGTCGTCACTTCTTCAGCCAATGTGGCATCGGCGTGGGATCGCTGGCGCTGGGATCCCTGATGGCTCGGGATGCGGCGTTGGCACCGAAGCAGATGCATTTTCCAGCGAAGGCGAAGAATGTCATCTTCCTTTTCATGGCAGGCGGTCCGTCGCAATTGGAGACTTTTGAGCATAAGCCGCTGCTCACGAAGCTGAATGGTCAGCCAATCCCTGAAAGCTACACCAAAGGCAAGCGCTTTGCTTTTATGGATAGCAGCCATCGTAGTGATCTGCTGGGGCCAAGAGTCAAGTTCAAGCAACACGGCAAGTCGGGTGCTTGGGTGAGTGATTATCTACCGCATACCGCCAAGATCGTCGATGACATCAGCATCGTCACCACCTGCAAAACGGATCTTTTTAATCATGCGCCGGCCAAGCTCTACATGAATACGGGCAGCGGACTCTTTGGCCGACCCAGCATGGGGGCATGGGTGACGTATGGTCTTGGCAGTGAGTGCGATGATCTGCCCGGATTTGTGGTTCTACAAAGTGGGCCGCGCGGTCCTCGTGGTGGGGCCGTTTTATGGGGTAGCGGTGTTTTACCCACGACTTATCAAGGCGTGCCACTACGCAATCAGGGAGATCCTATTGTGAATCTGGCTACGCCCAAGGGAATCAGTGTAGCTCAGCAGCGAGAGCTGGTGGATGCTGTACGTGATCTGAATAGCAATCGTCTCGCGGTGACCGGAGATGATGAGATCTCTACGCGGATCAATGCTTATGAAATGGCTTATCGGATGCAGACGAGTGCGCCTGATTTGATGGATACGAGTGGTGAATCTCAGGCCACCTTGGAGATGTATGGGATCATAGATGCCAAAGAGACAAGCTTTGCGCGGAACTGTTTGCTAGCGCGTCGTTTGGTGGAGCGGGGTGTCCGTTTCGTTCAGCTTTACGATACGAATTGGGACCATCATGGTGGACCCACAGAGAATCTGGAAAAGCATATGCCCCTCAAGTGCGCCGATGTCGATCAGGCAAGTGCTGCACTGGTGAAGGATCTCAAGCAGCGCGGGCTGCTGGATGACACCATCGTCATTTGGGGCGGGGAATTTGGTCGCACCCCGATGGGCGAAGTGCGTGAATCAACGGGAAGAAATCACCACATCGACGCCTTCACGATGTGGTTTGCTGGTGGTGGCTTCAAAGGCGGCAGTGTCTATGGACAGACCGATGAATTCGGTTTCGGAGCTGTCGAGAATCCTGTCCATGTCCACGACATCCACGCCACGATCCTGCACCAACTCGGACTGGATCATGAGCGACTCAGCATCCGCTCCCAAGGCTTGGATTTCAGGCTCACAGGAGTCGATCCAGCACGGGTGATCAAAGGAATTTTGGCGTGATTTGAGTGGGGTGGGGTAGATTCAACTCCACTACGCCCGTAGGCGCACCTCGCCAGAGTGCGGGGATTGGAGGCGCGCCGACCCTCCCAAGATCCACGTTCTTGAGAACGCGGCTACGCCCGTAGGCGCACCTCGCTAGAGTGCTGGGATTGGAGGCGCGCCGACCCTCCCAAGATCCACGTTCTGGCGAACGCGGCTACGCTTTAGCGGCTTCGTAGCCTTTGGCCACTTCAGCCCAGTTGACCACGTTCCACCAAGCGGCGATGTAGTCGGGGCGCTTGTTTTGATACTTCAGGTAATAGGCGTGTTCCCAGACGTCTAGGCCGAGGATAGGAGTTCCGAGATCGGTGTCAGCGACGATGCCTTTCATGAGAGGGTTATCCTGATTTGGCGTGGAAGTGACAGCAAGCTTGCCATCTGGTTTGACGATCAGCCAGGCCCAGCCTGAGCCAAAGCGCTTGGTGCCGGCTTCACCGAAGAGTTTCTTGAACTCCTCGATGCTGGTGAAGGTGCTTTGGATGGCTTCTCCAAGCTTGCCTTCAGGACCGGTCGGACCGCTGCCTGCAGGAGCCATCCACTTCCAGAACCAGCTATGATTGACATGACCACCGCCGTTGTTGCGGATAGCCATTTGCTGCTCAGCTGGAGCTTTGGAGAGGTCGGTGATGAGGTCGATGACATTGCCCGCAGGGATACTGCCAGATTTGAGCGCGTCTGTCAGTTTGGTGATGTAGGCCACGTGATGCTTGCCAAAATGAATGTTCATAGTGAGCGCATCGATGTGCGGTTCCAATGCCTCTGGCGGATAGGCCAAAGGTGCCTGCTCCAGTGTGATAGGAGTCAAAGCGGCTTGGGTCGTCGTGGTGATGAGTGAGCCAGCAATGGCAGCTCCTGTAGTGGTGACAAATGTGCGGCGATTCATGGTAGGTGACGAGAAATACGTTCCAAGAACGTGAATGTCACGGTTAAATCTCTCTGCAATTTCTGAAATCCTGCTTAAAGAATGCTGAGCAATGTCCGCCCTCTTCATTCCCCAAGACTATTTCAGTGAACTGTGCCGCGAGGAAATCTTTCCTGATGCCACCCGCCCGTTGGAGGTGGAGCTAGGCTGTGGCGATGGCACTTTTTTTCTTGGCATGGCCAAAGAGTATCCTGAGCGCGACTTCTTTGCGATGGAGCGGATGCGCGGACGCGTGTCTAAAACCTGCCGAAAGATCGGTGAAGCGGGTTTGACGAATGCGAAAGTCATGCGACTGGAAAGTGCCTATACCGTCGGCTGGGTGTTGCCCACGGCCAGCGTGTCACGTCTGCATCTGCTCTGTCCGGATCCTTGGCCAAAAAAGAAGCACGCCGAGCGCCGTCTCGTCAATCAAGAGGAGTTTCTCACGGGACTTGCTCGTGTGCTAGTGCCAGGGGGTGAATTTTTGCTAAAAACTGACGATACCGTTTATTTCGAAGACGCGCTGATCAGTCTCGGTACGCGCTCTGAGTTCGAGCGTCTGGACTGGTCCGCCGATGCCTTTTTTTATCCCATGACAGATTTTGAGGAGCACTGGCTTTCTCTCGGACGCACAATCAACCGCGCGCGCTGGCGGCGGCGGTGAATTCTGTCACCGCATGTTGCCTTTAAGTCTGGTTTGTGGTGGGTTTTTCTATGCTTCTTCTGATGCAGGATTCAATAAATCATCGATCAGCAGTTGGCTGTCTTCTAGAAAAGTCTGTGCAGCACGGCGGAGGAAGTCGGCCTCTTCAGCGCGTGTGTGGAGCAGGGCGATGACACAGTCACCTCTAAAAAGGGCTAAGGCATGGCAGGTTTCGTAGCCGAACCAAAAGGTGTCCACATGGCGATCGCCACCACTGGCAAAATGGTCGTGAGCATCATGCAGAGTTTCTAGCAATCGTTCTGCGCGGAAGTCCTCGTAGGGCAGCAGGTTTAAGAGCAATTGTCGGCGCCAGCCTAGCATGATGCCATTGACGGCTCCGCCGTTTTTCAGGCGCTCAATAGCTGAGCGAATGGAAGGAGTGATTTGGGCAGCCATGGTTAGAGATTTTGAGTGGTGACTTTGGTGAGTATTTCGAAAAGCAGCGCTTTCTTGCTGATCATCGCGCCGGCCCCCGGGTCTTCTGGGCCGGTGCCTTCGCCAAAGTAGGCGTAGTTAATCGTGAGATCATCCTCCTGAGCTGTGCCAGTCCAGTGATCACCGAGATTCAGTGCCTCACCGATCTTCATGCCGAAATGACGCAACCCCTGGAAGTCAGCGGCAAAGGCGTCTACCAGATGCTGGCCTGAGGTGCTCTCGACAATGCCTTCTTTGAGGGTGAAAATGGTCAGAGGTGTGGGTTTGGTCGCTCTCATACTTCTGTCGTGTCAAAAAAGCCCGTTTCTGGCAAGCTTAAACTCTGTCCGGCGCAAGATTGTCTCTTGGCTTATAAGAATCCTTCAGCATACCTTATCTTCTGACTCGTCAATTGACGTTTTGGCGTATTCTGGAATGGTCTTTTTATCACTATGACTCCTCTCACCCACGCCAGTCAGATTCTTGATACCATGCTCGGCTATCTCGGGTTTGCCGTTCAGATTGACCAGATCGAAGGTCCAGATGGACTGACGCTACAAATTCATACCGATGACAGCCAGCAGCTCATTGGGAAGCGTGGGTCCACCATGGAGGATATTCAGTATCTCGTGAATCGCATTCTCCAGCGCCACATTCCCGAGGCTCCGCGGATCCGCGTGGACATTGAGTTTTATCGTTCCATGCATGAAGACAAGTTAGTCGATCATGCCAAAGAGTTGGGCGACAAGGTGCGCGCTTTTGGAAAATCAGAGATGCTGCAGCCGATGAACAGTTACTACCGCAGGCTGATCCACAATGTCTTTGCCAATGATCCTGAGGTGATGAGTGTGAGTCTGGACCCGAATTTGCGCTTCAAGCGCATCCAGTTGAAGAAGCGCAGGTGATAGGCTTGGTCACTCGGTTCTCCGGTAGATCAGTCTGTGGTTCGTGGCTTGAATCACAGGATTAACAAGAGAACAGGATTAACAGAAAACAGAAAGGCTGCTGAGTTTTAGCTCAGATGTGTTCAAGCCAGTTGCTCTTTGAGATAGCGGATGCTTTCCCGGGCGATGTGTTGGGCACCAAGACGATAGTCAAAAACTTCCACGGACAGGAAGCCGTCATAGTTGACTTCGCGCAGCGCACTGATGATGGGTTCATACTTCACTTCGCCCATGCCTGGGCCGAGTAAATTTGGGTCGTTGGCATGGAAGTGGACGAACCAATCTTTGCTACCTCGGATGATGTCGGCAATGGGCTTCGATTCATCGCTCATGGCTTTTACGTCGAGATGGAGCTTGCAGCTGGGATGATCGACGAGTTGGCAGAGTCGGATGGTTTCTTCGGCAGTGTTGAGAAAATTCGTTTCCTTCTTTCCCAGTGGCTCCATGGCGATGACGACACCGTATTTCCCAGCTTCTTCAGCGACGGCTCTGACGCTGTCAGCGGCACGTTTGAAGGCATCTTCATAGGCCCATTCGGGAAGTGTGTTGCGGGCTTTTGGGCTGCCCCAGACCATGATGCGTCCACCGGTCGCGGCGCAGAATCTAGCGAGGTGGCGGCCAAATTTAGCAGTTTCTTTGCGTTGAAGATCGTCTGGTGTGGTGATGTGAAACCAGGTTGGCTTGGTGAGTAGCCAATGGAGTCCGAGGATTTCGAGGCCAAAAGATGAGGCAATGTGACTCAGACGCAGCGCATCTGCTTCGGTGAGTTCACGCGGATCTTCCTTCAGGGTGAAGGGGGCTAGTTCTAGAGCATGATAGCCTGCAGCTACGGCGTCTTCACAGACTTTTTCAAAAGACCAATCAGTTGGGTAGGTTTCGTTACAGATAGCAAAGCGCATAAGGCGCTGAGACTGGATTGCGCTGGTGTTAACGTCAATCAGGCTTTTTCGATCAGCTTCTCAAACCATTGTTTGATGGCGGCTTCAATGCGCGGACGTTGGGTGAGTTTATTGAGCCATTCCTCAGGAATGCTTTCCACGCCAAGACTGGCACCTAGCCAAGCACCGATCATGGCAGCTCGGCCTGCATTGTCGCCGCCGGCCCTTAGCGTGCTGAGGATGGCCGTGGCAAAATCGTCATGGTGTGTCCAGGCAGCATGCAGTGCTGAGGGGAAACTCTGAGGTAGTGGACAACTTTGACCAAAGCGACCTGTGGCGGTGATGACATCCATTTCTCTCAGCATGTGGGCGAACTCAAAGTAGTCTGAGCCGTCGCAACTAACCTCTGGAGACTTCCGAGTTTTTTCAAAGGCGTCTTGGAAAGGTATGCCTTCAAGAAGATGCTGCAAAAGAACCGCATTGGCTAGGCAGCAGGCTTCAGCCGTGGCATGACTTTGGGTCACGCGTGTCAGGCGACGGATCGCATCCAGCCGGTCACTTTCTGGGTTCTGATGGTAGGCGATCACCACGGGTGCCAAGCGTGTGATGGTGGTCATTTGGTCATCGTTGGCACCATTCTGATAGTTTCCCGGCGATGTTAACAGGTTGGCTAGTGTCTCGCGGGTGGCGTGGTCCTTGTAGCTCTTGCAGATGGGGCTATTGAAGTAACCTTCAAAGCGCAGGCCAAAATCATTTTCACGGAAGTCTCCGCAGGCAGCAAGTGATTCAAGTAGCAGAAGGGCGGTATCTCCGTAATGCGTTTGATCACCTGCTTGCTTGCCTTCGTGATAATGGCCTTTCTTGGGTGCTTCAAAACCCTGAATACCGGAAGGAAACTGAACTGCTAAATCATCGAGATCATAGATCCAATGCGTGCCGAGTCCGGCGGCATCACCGACGAATTGGCCCCAGATGGCGCCGACTAGAGATGAAAGATGGGTTGGCACTGTAGAATGGTCCCCCCCTTCATACGTCGTTAGCCTATTTAGGGAACTGAAAAGTGGGCTAGATTGGATTTAAAAGTTCATTGAATGCAACATTGAGATCCTAGGTGAGATCTACTTCTTGTTCTTTGGAAGCACTTTGACGGCCACCGCGTGGTCTTTTCCGAGGAATTGTTTGGCCAAGTCCTGAGCTTCTTCGAGGGTGATGCCTTCAAAGTCACTGATCAGATTTTTGGACCACTCGATGCGCTCTGGGTGCTCCTGACAATTGCGGACAACGTTTTGGGCCCAGTAGCGATTGTCTCGGCGCATCTGTTCGATCTGTGTGAGGATGGGTTTTTTTGCACGCTCGAATTCATCGGCAGTGATTGGGCCAGCGGCGAGTTCGGCGGCGATCTTGGTGACCAATTCAGTGAGTGGTTGGGCTTGTTCGGGCTTACACTCAATCATGGCAGTCATGTAACCGTAGCCTGTGAAGGTGTCGCTGGCCACATGGTAACAGGCGGGGCTGTAAGTTTCTCCGAGTTCTTCCCGCACTTTGATACGTAGGCGGTCATCCAGTAAGGCAGCGACGAGGGAGAGACGGCGTGTGCGTTTGATGTCCAGCATATCGCCCGTTGGCCAATAAAGGGCGGAAATGGCTTTGGGGATCTCGGTTTCAAACGGCATGTCTTGGGTGCTGGGGCCTTTCGGGAAAGGCACGGCGCGTTCTTTGGCATAGGCAGGTTTCACCGCATCGCGCTTGGGCAGGGCGCCGACAGTTTTGAGAATGGCCTCTAAGGTCGCTTTGACTTCGACGTCACCAACAATGGAGACTTCTAGAAAGTCACTGGCAAGTGGGCCTTTGAGCCAGGCTGCCACCTCAGCCAAGCTGCGCTTTTGCATCTCTTCAATCGCTGGGAAGCCAAAGCGAGGGTCGGCGCTGTGGATGTAGCTGACGACTTTGTTCATCATGATGCCATCGGCCGTGTGGGCTAGATCGACATACATGGGCTCGATGTTTTTGCGGAACTGGCGCTCGGCTTCTTCGCGGTAACCAGGAGCCACCATG